>CAZLZH010000004.1:0-66211 GCA_964563955.1 uncultured Bacteroides sp.
CTTGTAACAGGACCGACCGGTTCCGGTAAATCAACGACACTTTACACATCACTCAGTGAGCTGAATACAGAGGATGTAAATATTATCACGGTTGAGGACCCTGTCGAGGCGAATATCGATGGTATCAATCAGGTACAGGTAAATGTAAAAGCGGAGATGACCTTTGCGGCTGCCCTTCGTTCCATTCTTCGTCAGGACCCGGATATCATCATGATCGGTGAGATTCGAGACGGCGAGACGGCACAGATTGCGGTACAGGCGGCTATTACCGGACACCTTGTTGTATCGACACTGCATACAAACTCGGCGGCTTCCACCGTTACCCGTATTATCGATATGGGTATTGAACCGTATGTTGCCGGTGATGCTATCGTGGGCGTTATCGCACAGCGACTTGTAAGAAGACTTTGTTCTTCCTGCAAACAGGCACGTCTTGCGGAACCGGATGAGAAGAAGGTGCTTGGCATCAATCCGGAAAATATGGATGACGATGTTGTAATCTATGAGCCGGTAGGCTGTCCGCTCTGCGGAGATACCGGATATGCAGGTCGTATCGGTGTGTATGAGATGATGCCGGTATCGAAAGACCTGCAGGCAATTATAGCAAAAGGGGCTACGGCGGACGTCATCGAGAAGCAGGCGCTCAAGGAGGGCATGCTTACCTTGAAGATGGGCGCGGCACAGCATGTATTAAACGGTATCACATCCTTGAGCGAGATGAAGAAGATTACATACGAGACCGGTGACGAATATTAAACTATAAAAATAAAAAGGAGAAGGAGATAAGTTATGTTTGACATGAAAGAACTTTTGGCGTTTGCGGTTGACCAGAACGCTTCGGATATCCATATTGCAACAGGAATCCCTCCGAAGCTTCGTATCAACGGACGTCTGACAGAGGTAGAGCTTCCGGCTATGACACCGGCAGATGCAGCAGAGGCAATCGGTTCGACGATGCACGACCGACATAAGCAGATATTAAAGGAACGGGGCGAGGTAGACTTTTCCTTCTCATCTCCGGAGACCGGACGTTTCCGTGTGAATGTGTTTATGGATCGCGGTAATATGGCGGCTGCCTACAGAAAGGTCGATACCGTGATTCCAAGACCGGATCAGCTTGGTATTCCGGATGCGGTTGTACAGCTATATAAGAAGAAAAGAGGTCTTGTTCTTGTAACGGGTCCTACGGGCTCCGGTAAATCAACGACACTTGCTTCTATTATCAATAAGGCAAATGAAAACCTGACGGATCATATCATTACATTGGAGGACCCGATCGAGTACATACACAAACATAAAAAGTCAGTTGTAAACCAGCGTGAGGTTGGTATGGATACCCTTTCCTATGCAAATGCACTTCGTGCAGCTCTGCGTGAGGATCCGGATATCATCCTCGTAGGAGAGATGCGTGACCTTGAGACAATCTCCACTGCGATTACCGCAGCCGAGACCGGACACCTGGTATTCTCCACACTGCATACGATTGGTGCAGCTTCCACAATCGACCGTATCATCGATGTGTTCCCGACGCACCAGCAGCAGCAGACACGTATCCAACTTGCGATGATTCTCGAAGGTGTTATCTCACAGGCTCTGATTCCGACGGCGGATGGAAAAGGCCGAGTGGCAGCGTTTGAGGTTATGCTTGCAAGCCCGGCAATCCGAAGCCTGATACGTGAGCAGAAGAATCACCAGATTCAGTCCACGATACAGACAAGCCGTGCACAGGGTATGATTACATTGGATGATTTCATTTTGGATTTGTACAAGAGTGGAAAAATCTCCAGAGATATGGCACTTGTATATGCACAGGATCAGGTAGCGATGAAGAAACAGATGTGATTTGTGCAATTTTCACAAAGTTTAACAAAATTACTGTACTTTATTGCAAAATATAACGAGATAGAATATTATCACAGTAGTACAGGTTGTTCATAATTTGTTCATTTTTAAAAAAATAGGGTCGGAGGAGTTAAGATGGCACAATTTAGTTATAAGGCCATGGACAAAAGCGGCAAGCCGAAAAGAGGCTCGGTCGAGGCGATAAGCCTTGATAAAGCAAAAGAGAAGCTGAAGTCCGAAGGGCTGATTGTACAAGAGGTAAAGGAACAGGGAAGCGGCGGCAAGAAAGGTCGCGGCAAGAAGGTTAAGAATAAAGACCTTGCAGTTTTCTGTAAACAGTTTTCGGCAGTGTTAAATGCCGGTGTTACGATTATCAATGCGTTGGAGATGATGTCGGAGCAGATGGATAACAGAACACTGCAGAGGGCGCTTCAGGATGCACAGGCATATGTACAGAAAGGTGGTACGCTTGCCGATGCGTTTAAGATCAATCCGAAGGTGTTCCCACCAATCATGATTAACATGGTGGCTGCCGGTGAGATGTCCGGTAATCTGGAGGTCTGCTTTGACAGACTGACTGAGCACTTTGAAAGTGCCAATGCCCTGTCATCAAAGGTAAAAGGTGCAGTTACATACCCGATCGTTATTTTGATTGTAGTTATCGCGGTTGTATGTGTGTTGCTCGTGACGGTTATCCCGCAGTTTGCGGATATGTTTGCAGACCTTGGCTCCGAGCTTCCGGTTATGACACAGGCACTTGTAAATATGAGTGATTTCATGCGGGCAAAGTGGTACATATTAGTCATTATTATTGCAGCCCTTGTGTTTGGACTCCGTGCATTTGGCAAGACGGAGCCCGGCTCCCTGCTTTATGCGAAGATCGGTATGAAGTTCCCGTTATTTGGTAATCTGACGATTAAGTCTGCGGCAGCAACCTTCTCGAGAACGATGTCTACCTTGATGGCATCCGGTATCAGCCTGATTGATGCGGTAGAGCAGGTGGCAAAGATGATTAAAAACCGTATCATCCGTGAGGCGTTGCTTGATGCAAAGGTTCAGGTATCAAAGGGTGTTCCGCTTTCCAAACCGCTCCGTGACTGTGGCATCTTCCCACCGATGCTCTCTCAGATGACTCGTATCGGAGAGGAAACCGGTAATATCGAGGATATGATGGACAAGGTTGCAGATTACTACGAGATGGAGGTTAATGATGCAACAGATGCTTTGACAGCCGCACTCGAACCGCTCATCATCGTTATCATGGGTATTATAGTTGGTGTCATCGTTATGGCAATCTACGGACCTATGCTTAGCATGTACGACGCTATTGATAGCTATTAAACATATGAAAATTTGCATTAGCAAATTTTTGTAAATAAAATCTGCGAAGCAGATTTTCGTAAGCAAAAATCCATTACATGGATTTTCAGCAAAAATCTGCTTTGCAGATTTTCACAACAGATATAAGCCGGTGGGCGAGGACGCCGGTTTTATCATAAAAAACTATAAAAAAGAAAAGGAGAGATTATTTTATGAAGAAAACAAACAACAAAGGTTTCTCACTTGTTGAGCTGATTATCGTTATTGCGATTATGGCAATTCTGGTAGGTGCTATCGCACCGGCTTTGATTCGTTATATCGACAAGTCGAGAAAGTCAAACGATGTAACATCTGCAAAGACAATCAAGACAGCTATTGAGACTGCACTTGGTAATGAGGATATCTATGCATACCTTACAAATACAGACGATATCACGGTTGTTACAGTTAATCCGGGCCAGGCAACAGAAGAAACAGGCGGAAGTACTTCTAAGGCAATTGATATTACAGGTTGCTCTGATACAAAAAATGGTGTTACATTCACAGTTTCAGATGTTGTAAGCTTTGCCAAGACCGAAATCGGTACAAACATTGGTGAGAAGACACCGAAGCTGAAGTATAAGAAGGCAAACAAAGATTCAGATCTTAGTGCATGTACAGTTACACCTACAAAGTTCTACGGAATTATCAACCAGAAGGGTACTGTATTTGTAGTAATCGGTGGTGATAAAGCTCCATCAAAGGCACCGGATGAAGTATCTAAATATACTGAAGCATATCCGATTTGTCCGGAGGCTTGTGGCGCATACCAATAAACACGCTGTGACAGCACGGACTGCCACAAAAGATTTCAAAAAGCGGGATTCCATCCGCTTCGCCGGATGGAATCCACTATATAAAAGTGAGACGGAAAGGTTAAGACAATGTTTGAAACAGTAATGTATAGCATTTTTTTTGCGTTATATGGCATCATATTCGGAAGCTTTCTCAATGTTGTGATTTTGAGGATTCCGATTCGCGAAAGCATAACCTTGAAGCGCTCTCACTGCATGACATGTGGGCATACCCTATCGTGGTATGAACTCATTCCGTTGTTTAGTTATTTATTTTTAGGCGGGAAATGCAGGCATTGTAAGGCACATATATCGATCCAGTATCCGATTGTCGAAGCGGCAAACGGAATTATCTATGTAATTATCTTCCTCGCAAAAGGAATTACAGTCGAGACGTTCCTTTACTGCCTGTGTGCTTCTGCCTTATTAGCGCTTAGTGTCATAGATTGGCGCACACAGGAGATACCCTTCGGTATCAACCTGTTTATCTTACTTTTAGGACTGGTTAGACTGTTTACCGATTTAGGTAATTGGAGTCAGTATGTAATCGGTTTGTTTGCGGTCAGCGGTTTTTTATTACTCTTAAGTCTTGCTACAAGGGGAAGAGGGATAGGACACGGTGACATGAAGCTTATGGCAGCAACCGGCTTACTATTGGGCTGGAAACTTAATATTATAGCATTCATATTGGCATGTATTATCGGTTCGGTCGTACATCTGATTCGAATGGCTGTTAAGAAGGTTGGCAGAAGGCTGGCTTTTGGCCCATATTTATCTATGGGTTTATTTATAGCAATGATATGGGGTGAACAGCTCGTGAGCTGGTACCTGAGTATTTGGACGTTTTAGTCCGGAAAAAATCACTGATTAGCGAGGGAGGCTATAACGAATGGCAAAAAGTAACAGAGTGTTATCGATTGATATCACAAATGAAAGTATTACAATTATTGAGCTGACTGCTTCAGCGAAAAAGCAGACGATGATACATAACATCATCATTTTCGAGACGCCGGAGGACGCTTACGAGGACGGTGCATTAAAGGAGCCGGAGAAGATTGCAGAGGCGATATCACAGCAGCTTGCATCCCGCGGCATTACAAATAAGAATGCAGTCTTTGTACTTTCATCGACAAAGATTGTGAACAGAGAGGTTTTGATACCTTTCGTAAAAGAGAACAAAATCAGAGGAATCATCAATTCGAATTCATCCGAGTATTTCCCTGTAAACATAGAGGATTATGTTGTCTCTCATTCGATACTCGAGACAGTTGTGGATGAGGAGAACAACAAGCAGCTTCGCGTGCTTGCAGTTGCAGCGCCGGAGCATATGGTAAAATCATATTATGACTTGGCACAGATGGCAGGCTTGAACGTCGTTGCACTCGATTATATCGGTAATGCAATGCTTCAGCTCATCAAGACACAGACGACGCAGAACACGACGACAATGGTTATCCAGCTTGGAAGCGAGAGTACGGTGTTAAATATTGTACAGGGAGATAACCTGTTGCTGCAGAGGACTGTTCCATATGGTACCAATGCAGTTGTAAATGTCGTAATGGACGATAAGGGCGTGGATGCGACAACGGCTATGACCCTGCTTCAGAATGACCGCTTGATTACGGTGGATTTTGATGACAATGAGGCAACCGGTGCATTCCGCTATCTGATTAACAACATTGGACGTGTTATGGACTTCTATGCATCCAAAAATCCGGACAAGCCGATCGAGGATGTGTTCCTGACCGGTGATGGTGCGCTGATTCGTGGTATTGACGGACTCTTTAAGGTGCAGTTGAATGTCAGCACACGTATTATGGACAGCTTGTACAATATCAAGTTTGATCCGAGCATTGATTTAAAGGTATACAATCCGGTTTACCTTGTGACGCCGATTGGTGCCGCATTTGCTCCGATGGGCTTTGAGCTTGCGGAAGCTGGCGCAAAGGCTGCAAAGGGCGAGGGAAGTCTTGCTCCGTTTATCGCACTTGTTGCAGTTGCGGCAATTGCTGCGGCAGGCATGGCATTCTACTCGATTGACAGAAAGAATAAAGTAACAGAAAAACGTGACCAGTTAGAGGCAGATATCGATCGGATTAAGGATATCGAGGATATTATTAATAATTATGACATAGCAGTTGCACAGTATACCGATATCGAGAGCATGTATTACACAACCTACCAGTTGAATGAGAATGCAAGGCAGTTTATCGCAGAGTTAGAGGAGAAGATGCCTTCTTCTATCTATATCACAGGCTTTAATTCAACGAATAATGGCGTGACGATGCCTTGTGTATCGACAAGCTATGACGCGATTGCAGACTTCATCATGCAGTTAAAGACAATCGACTGTGTCGATAACGCCTATGTTGCAAGTATTGCTAAAGATGATGCAGAAGGTGAAATCACATATGAGTTTTCGGTAACTGTCAATTATGTTCCGATGATGGAGGACCCGCTTCTTACGAATGAGACAGAAGAAGCCGGTGAGACAACAGAGACGGAAACAGAAGCGGAGTAAGGGAGGATTGTGAGATATGAGTAAAAGTAATATTAAGATTATATTATTCCTTGTAGCGGTTGCGATAGTAGCTCTTACATATTTTTATGTATTTAAAACGAATGTAGACGAGGCGGAGTCGATTCAGTCAGAGGTAGACAGCCTGCAGGCACGCTATGATGACTTAAAGGCAAAGGAACAGGATCGTGATATGTATCTGGCAGAGACAGAGCGTATGAATGGTTTGTTTGAAGAGCGGCTTTCATACTTCCCAGCAACACTCGATCAGGAGATATCCGTCATGTTCATCAAGGGCGTGGAAAAGGATCAGGGCAACCTTCAGTTCTCAGTTGATTCAGTAGGACTTGGCGAGCCGGAGACATTCTACAGTTTATCTGCTGCAGTTGCAAGCACAACCTCAGATGAGGAAGAAACAGAAGAAACGGATACAGAGGAACTGGCATCCGGCGACTATCAATGTATGACGGCAGCCTTCCCGATTCAGTATGAGGGTTCCTATGAGGGCTTGAAGGATTTCATTGATTATATTATGGCATATAAGTATAGAATGAATCTTTCAAGCATCAATATCGCATACAATGCACAGGATGATACATATTCCGGTACAGTTGCTTTGAACGCATACTGCGTAACCGGTGGCGGCCGTGAGGCAGATAAGGTGGACGTAGATGTTAAGGAAGGTGTAGATAACCTGTTCTTAGGCGGTGACGGTGCAGCAGCGGTAACTTCATCCGGACATGATACAGATGATGGTGCAGGTATCGCAGATGACCATGATATTCTGATTGGTCTTAATAATGCAAACAATGACAGCTCAGACGGTATTATCGTGAGTGCCGGAAGCAATCGTGTATCAAGCACAGAGAACAGCATCGAGACAGTCGAGTTAAAGATTTCCGAGGAGGATGAAAAGAATCAGGTTGAAGTGGCGCTTGGCGATGATTCCTATTCCTTTGAATTGACGGATGATGAATTGACAATTTATGTAGAATCATCCGATCGTGTGGACAGCGATGACAAGAACGGAATTAAGCTGAATGTCGTAAATGATACAGGTGTTCCTGTATTCGTAAAGGTAGCAGACGACGACAGCAGTGCTCCTAGATTTGCCTTAGGCAGCAAGACAGGTACCGTAAAGGTGTACTAAGAGAGGATGAGGATTTATGGCAAAAAACAATAATAAGGGTTTCAGTTTGATTGAAATCATCATAGCGGTTGCCATATTGTCAATTCTTTTGACCCCGATTATCAATCAGTTTGCCAGCACGATGGAGACGAATCGAAGAGCAAAGGCACTTCAGGAGGCAAACGAGACAGCAGTGTATGAGGTGGAGGAATTCCAGTCTTTTACCAAGGAAGCATTGGATGATAAGTATGGAGTTCCGGTTACAAAGGCGGATTTGCCGGTGACATTATATGGATTGGATGGTTCAACGATTGGAACACTTTCCTATAATGCATACGAGTATACACTTCCGGACACAGAAATCGGTGCAAAACGTAATTTGTATTCCAATGTTGTTGTTGTAGATGATTTGTCAAACAAGGTGCGTGCCTACGGAGGCGAGAGTGCTTCCGTGCATTATAAGGTCGCATACGGGCTGACATCTACGGAATTGGCAGCGGTTGGTGGAGATGATTTTGAACTTACAAATGAGGGTTCCATCGTAGAATATGATGAGGATGGATATATTTCCGGTATTGTATGTACGGATAAGAATTCAAATGGTACAGACGTAAGTTTTGTGGAAAACCCGAATGATGTCAACCTAGGTAACATGCACGACTTGGATAAGAACAGCGTTGCATTGATTATGGGTGGTACATCGAGCTATGATTCACAGGCGTTTACCTCGTTGTTTTCAAAGGCGATGGACCATTTGAGAGAGCTTGATTATGAATCCTGGCAGCAGGCGCTTGTCAATGTAGATAACGAGTCCATCCTGTCACAGAACACACTGAGCTCATCGAGCCGTTTGATTAAGATTTATACGGATAAGCAGGCGGATACGACGACGGGAAAGGACTATTACATTGTCAAGGTAGATGTATACTATGATTACAGCTATACATTGACAGGTAGTGTGAATGGTGATTCGGAAACATATCATGACACAGTAACATATACAGTTTTCAGCCAGAAGTTCAATACAAAAGAACCGCCGGAGATTTATTTTGAGTATCAGCCATACTGTATTTCCGGAACATCAGGTGCGGATGTCATCTACAATGATAACGATTATATCTTGTTTGATAATTATGTGGATGAGTGTAAGCTGTATCTCTACAAACCATATAGAGATCAGCAGCATGCAGATGTGAGCATGGATAATTACTATGATGTTGATACGAATGATGATGATGTCAATGATGAAAAATCACAAGACTATTATACTTATACGACCACGCGGGGCGGTATAGAAAATGTGAAGATTCATCTTGCAAGCAAACAGAACAATACAAAGATTGCTGTGAATGAGGATGACAAACCGACGAGCAATTTAGAGCATAAGCGTATCTATATCTTCACAAACCTCGATGTATCCGGTTATGAGGAAGGACATGGCGTTCAATTTGTATCAGATGCATATGAAGATAAATTTGCATATGTAAAGGGTGAAAAGGAACCTGTAAAGAATGTTGATAACATTACGGATGCCGTGTATACGAAATACCCTCTTGGAACAAAGTATGTAATACAGAAGCCGGCGGGAGACGGTTCGACATTCGATCAGGATATGAAGGTGCTTTATAAATTAAGCGAGGATACACGTGAATCGGAGCGTTTGTACACGATAACAGTAAAATTAACGCCGGATAGTGACAGCTTAAATGATATTCGGTTATCTGGAGCAAAGGGGGCAAATTAGTTGAAGAAAATAAAAAACTTTTTGAAAAAACTAAAAAATAATGTCGGCTCCAGTGTAGTTATGGTAATCGTATCCGTTGCGTTTATCGGTATCGTTGTTGGAGCACTGCTTGCAGCGGCAGTTCAATCTTATCGCTTGAAGCTGTTGGAGTTAAATTCCCGCGATAACTTTTATTATGTGGAGCAGGCGTTGAATGAGATTTATGCAGGTGTCGGCTCACAGACCGTAGAGGATTTGCAGGATGCATATATCTATACAGTGGAAAACATGGTAGAGTATGATATGATAAAGGGTCGCTATGTGACAAAGACACAGGAAGAGGCACAGGAGATGTTCTCGCAGGAGTTCTATCGTCAGCTGCAGAACAATCCGTTCTTCAAGATAAGCACAGCAGACCTTGGAGACAAGCTCAGCTCCTACATATCAAACGATACAGTCGTTTTGGATGCAAGTAAGATTGATGTTGTGGACTATGTAGATGAGAAGGGCAAAAAGGTTGGTAAGATTATCAAGAATATTAAGCTCAGCCGTACGCAGGAGTACAATCGTTCTTCGGCAAACGGTATGTTTACCCAGAGCATTACAACGGATATCGTAGTTGGTGATCCGGATTTCGCTGTTAGTTTTGATTCTGTAAATGATCAGGATCCGAACCTGTTCAAGTATGCGCTTGTAGCAGATATGGGTGTACAGGTTGAACAGCCGACAGTTCCGGTCACGATAGCCGGAAATATATATGCGGCAAACGATTATTATAACAAGCAGTATAATGAGAGTACATGGAATGCAGATGCAGACGACAGTAGTAGAAAGTACAGCAGTTCGAATGCAGATGAGACATATACGATAGAAAAAGAAGACGGGAAAGAAGTCAGCTTATCTGATCTTTATGCACATGGAAGTGTAACCTCAAAGAATGCGAAGGCAGAAAAGACATCAACGGATTATAGTTATTATAATTACTATATAAGCCAGACAAAGCCGACAACGGCAGGTGTGAGAGATTACTATGACGGAGCATCTATATATAGTAAATATTCAGGCTTCTATGTAGATGGTTCTCAGGTTTCTATCTTAGCCGATACCGTAATTGTTCCGGGTACGGTTGCAGTTATGGATAAGGGAAGCTTATCGATATACGGTAAGAGCGGCATGCAGACAGATAAGGCTGAGATCTGGGCGGACAATATTGTCCTGGATGGATATAGTACGGTGACAGAAGATAGCGACGGCGTACTGGAATATAACGGTGCGGAAGCTATCCTGAAGGCAGATGTATATGTAAAGGATGACACGGAGTTAAATGCAGCCGGTTCAAATTTGCAGCTTACCGGCAGCTATTATGGCTATGGTGACAGCACAGAGAAAGACGAGCGTGTATTTACACCGGTTGTAGATGCAGAGAATTTCCAGATTGAGATAACAGACAGCGCCGGAAATACATCAACGGAAAACCGCGGACATTATAACAGTAGTGCTGTAATTGTAAACGGTGAACAGTCGACACTGAATCTTGCACAGGCAAAGACGTTATTCCTTGCCGGTCGTACCTATATCGAGCTTTCAAAGGACGTATCGACTGTGGAAGGAACCGTTCGTGAGGGCGAGGAAGTCTTAAATACGGTCAGAGATACCTATGCTTATCATCCGGTTGATTACGATCCGGAGCTTCCGGATATTCTTCGGACAGATGAGAATAAGACAACGACGATTCGCGATTACAAGACAGGTGAGAGTATATCTTTAAAGAGTAATCAGGTGGCATATATTCCGGTTACCTATAACGGAATTCCAAAGCTTGTCAAAGATTCGACAGGTAAGTCAACTGGGTATTATCTTGCAGAGCTGCCTCCTGCTTTAAAGGGAAGCACTTTGTTTGAGACATACTTCCCGGATGCAGTATACAATGGCAGAGTACCATGTATCTTACAGGAGATATCCGGCAAGAAATATTATTACTATAATTTTGAGATTGCTTATCAACAGGTAAGATCATATAAGATGGCTGTTTTACCAAATACTGCATATGCAGATTGGTTAAATGAGTATCCATCTGCACAGTATTATGCAGCCGGATTTATCGAGGATTATGTTGCGGAGCTTGAAATGCACAGGACATATATGAATGCGACAGATAAGACCGGTCTTACAGACAGCGTCATCGCCGAATATCTGGATGATATCGGAGATTACGATGATTTTGATGCGGGAGATATCATACTTCCGGATGCAGAGCTTGACCCGACGGTCAGCATTTATTCAAGCGGAGCAATTACAACAAAACAGGATACGACCTTCAGCATTGTCAGAGCAGATGATACAGATGTATTGGATCAGCTTTTGACATCGGATGGTCTTGTTGATATAAACTCCGGTAATCATTGGATGAGCTCACCGGATGCGGTAGGAAAAGAAACACAGTATTCGGATGCATATCAGTTATGTAATGACCTCGAGATGGAATATGAGTTTATGAAGTGGAATCTCGGACATTACAGCAACAGTGCATTGCTTGATGCAACAATTCTGGCGAATAATGAAACGGAGAAATCCTATATTAAGGCAGTTGTCAATGATGAAGATTTCGGAGATGCAAGCATTACGCCGATTAATAAGTTCCTTGATTTCTCCTTGATTGTTTCTGGTACAAATATTATGCCGAACATTTCCGGAACGGATGCAGGAACCAATGTATTGGATTTGGCGTCCGGCTATTCGGTATGGGTAAGCAATGATGATGTAACGGTACAGGCAAGAAAAGAGGATAAGGGAGCTGTCCGTGGTATCGTTATCACAAAGGGGGATGTATACTTTGATACATCGACAGATAATGGTGTAACAGATTTTGAAGGACTGATAGTTGCAGGAGGCAAGATTTACGTCACAGGCGGCGTCAAGACAATTGCTGCAAATATTGAGGTTTGTAGAACGGTTCTTCGGGAATGCCTGCTGAGTGACAATGACAATTGCAAATATTTGTTAGACTTGTTCCGTGATTACGAAGTAAGTGAAACAACGGCGACATCTTCGGATGCGGAGGCGAAGTCGATTGACATGATTGACTACACCGACGTTGTAAGCTTTGATAACTGGATGAAGAATGTGGAATAGAGGTGGCCTATGGAAAAGAGACGATTTATGAAAAGAAATGAAGGCTACTCGTTGACAGAGCTGATTATTGTAATGGCAATCATCGCTGTGCTGACCGGCGCGGCGATGGTAACCATCTCAATTATCCACAGCGCAAAGGCAAAGGAAGCCTCCAGTACATTAGAGGATGCACTTTCCGAGATGGAAGCAAATGCAAAGGGAAAAATGTGCGTCGTAGCGGATGTGCAGGAACCGGATTACAGATACGCGTTAGCTGTTTATAAAAGCGGCACAAAGTATTATGTAAAAAAGGGTTACTACAAAGGAAACGGTTCTGACATGACAAAGGCTGACAGCTATGTGTTTGTCGATTCAGAAAATGTCGGTTCCGGTAAAGGCGCTACCTTTTCTGCTTATGTGGACGTGAAATACACAGATTCCAGTGGTACGGAACGTGATATTACGGGACTTGATGACAAACCGGTTTATATTATTTATGACCGGCAGGGCATGTGTATAAACGGTGACGGAACATATAATTTTTACCGGAACAATACAGATAAGAATGTTGGGACTGTGGTTTTGAATAAAAACGGAAGCCACACATCCAATAATTAAAGGGGAGGCGTGATGATGAAAAGAAAAAGTGCAAACAGCGGTTTCTCCTTGATTGAGCTGATTATAGCGATAGCGGTACTTGCGTTTTTGATGCTGGCGGTATCATCCTTTATGGGATCGAGTGTCATGCAATCAAAGAAAGCAAAGGCAGATGTCCGATTGCAGGCACAGGCGCAGGAAACATACAGCCTGATAACAGATACAATCATGCAGGCATCCGATATCATCATAAAAGGCTATACGGTACCGGATGATGATGATATCGATTTCAGTGAGACAGAGAAGGATTTAGGCCTTGCTCTTACAGAGAAGATATATGTAAAGGATAAAACAGTCGCGGATGCGGTGATGGATAATCCTGCTGCATACGGTCTAACCGGTTCGGTATCTTCCGCAGACATTGTTTATTTTAAAGATGTAGATAAAGACAAGAAGATATGTGTTACTTATTTGCGGGTGGAAAGCTCCGTGCCGATTGATATGAATCAGGTTCCGGGAGCAAGCACAAGTGCAAATTCACAGTCTATCTTAAATTCCTTTACAGGGAACAACGTTACAGTAACCTTTAAGGAACAGAATTCGAAAAAGGTATACGATACGAATGATATGTTGGTTTCATCTTTCTATTTTGAAGGCGAGAATATGTATTACGGCAGAAAATACGCATTTATGACAAAGCTAAATGACGAGGTTGTCATGACGAATGCAGATTCGAGAAAAAATCACCTGTATAACAAATACTTTTCCTTCTTCTACAGTGAAGCAGGGTCAGTACAAGAGGCAGTACCCGGATGTGTTGCGACAATCGGGGCAGATGATGGAACAATCGGAATTGACCTGTATTATAACAAGTCAAGCATGACATATACGACGCTTGGTCGTATCAATACCAGAAACTCATATGTTTTAAAGCCAAGAAAGTAAGGAGGGGAAAAAAACATGAAACGTAAAACAAAGATTTTGATATCTGCATTATCCGTTATGTTTGTTGCAGCGATTGCTGTTGCAATTGCTTCCTTCTCCATTGCCGGTGATGGCGATAAGGATGCTTTACAGGAAGATACAATGTATGTTGCAGATGCCGGTCAAATAATGGGTACAGATACAATTATCGACTATATCATCAGGAATTCCAATTCGACCGATGAGGAAGTGGATAAGATTTATCACATTGCCGAGATTACATCCACAAGTGCGTCTACGTTGGAGAGCTATGTTGCATCCGATGCATTTAAGAATTATGTAATCGACGGAAATCGCACGATTGAAGATGTGATGGCAGAGGGCTGCGTGGAATACAAGTCCTTTAAGGGGAATGTGACAGATGCGGATTCGCTTGCATATATTTCAAATGCGGATTTGATTTATGTAAGTAATGATGGAACAGGTCCATATTCAAAGGCAAACGACTTGAGTGAGGAAGTATATGATATTCTTCATGAGTATGCAGTCGGAGGCTTTAAGCCGCTGATTATTGACAGCCCGAATACGACAAGCATCGATATCTCTACGTCAAAGACTATGGAGGAGCTGGCAAAGAATGTATTCGGTCCGAATGAAAAGTATTATTATACATTTGCATGGCCTACAGGAGCGAGCGTGGGTGATTATCTGCAACATAAGAACGGCTCCTTGTATTTGGGTATTAACGGTCAGACACAGCGTAGCAATGGCGTTTGGCAGTCTGTTTCAGACACAGATCCGACAGCAGACGATTATGTTGCATCAGTGGAGCCGGTTCAATTGGCAAAGATTTTGTCAATCAAGAACAGTGCTTCGGATTTTGAAACGAAAGCATCTGAGTTTGTAACTGACAGTGATAGAATTGACTATCCATTATATAGTTTATCGGAGGATAATTTTGGTACTGATATTGCGACAACAGACACTTTCAAATTAATCGCTTCTTCTGAGATGTATTTATATGGATATAATAACCGTGTCGGTATCAGACCGGATTATATCCAGCTTGATGCTGTAACGCTTGCAGATGCGGAAACCGTGGATTTTGGTGACTATGATATGATTGTGATTGAGGACAGCTGTTTCGGAAGGACCATCTCGATGGACTTGTATAAAAAATTCGCAGCTGCTATGTATGGAAAGATTCACATCGTATATGATGAGGCTATGGGTTCGGCTTCGGAGATAGAGCCGGATGTACCGGACGACTTGAAGGAGACAAATTATTCCGAGTTGTTCTACATGGTAGCAACACTCGATTATACCGCTCGTTATGAGAATATCATGGTAACAAACCGCGCGGACTTCAGTATTATTACAACCTCTGCAAGTGCACAGACTGCAAAGGTAATCGCAGATTTGATCAACGCCTCCAAGTATCGCGGTATCGGCGGAAGAGGCTCCTCCGGTTCTATGTTTACGGTCTTGGAGATTCAGCCTTGTTATCCGATTGATAAGCAGGTAGCACAGTATGTCGGAACAATAAAGCCGAGAAACAACAGCTACAGATACAACAATTCCGCTGATAATTACTATACAGTTCCGGCGGATGTTGTAAACGGTAAGACAAAGGAACAGCTTCCGGAAAATACAGAGTATTATGCATGGGAGCTTTCAAAGGCAAAGATTGCAGATGCACTTGGTCTTTCTGTCAATCAGATTAACCTTGTACAGATGTCCTCAGAGGAATTTGCCTGTGACAAGACAGAGGTGCTTGGCAATTATGATTTGATTTATATCGGCGGAAATAGAACAGCGATTAAGGATGTGTTGGAGTATCGAAGCTTAACCGGTCTTGCAGGCTGGGGCGGACCATTGGGCAATAATCAGGGCAATCTGAATTTGGATAAGATAACAACTTTGCCGATTTATACGATGTATTCGCACAATGGTGATATGGTAAATCTTGACCTTTCAGCGATGGCACAGTCACCGGGTCCGGCGAACAGTGGTACGCCGACCGCAAAGGTAAGATTAAACGGTAATTATGTCGATACATTTGCATTACTGAATGGTAATGACATTACATATGATCGGTATGAAGCGTTAAAGGAATATATCGATAAAGGTATGCCGATTGTTCTGAGTAAGGACGTGACAGATGCGTACAATTTTGTAAAGACTAATGGATATTTACAGAATTCGATTGATCCGGATTCGAACATGTATAAGGTACTTGCCGCATGTGAAGCAAGCACAAAGAATAATGTCCTTTCAGGGTTCGATCAGACAAAGGTGGAGAATATCCTGTCAGACGGCACCTATGGTGATTCGGTCAGCGGATATGTATCGGTATTTGAGAATGACCAGAAGACGGCGTTGAATACATTATATGGAACTTCTTCGAAACGTCCGAAGCTGACATTGACGAGTATGCCGGCAACCTACAATCGTTTTGATGAGACATCAAAGCTGACAGACGGAACCTTGAAATTCAAATATACGGTAACCGGAAGCTCCAAATATTCTGTGAAGCTCTATATTGATGATAACGGTAACAGCTCGTTCGACAGAACGGAAGAGTATATGGGCAGTGGCGATAACAGTACGTTGACCTATGCATGTGCAAGCAACTTCTATGGACCGCTTTATTGGATGATTGAAGTGAAGGATGATTCGACCGGACTTACGGTTAGTCAGACCGGTATCGCTTATGTAAAGAATAAGACGGAAGAAAAACAGCAGGTAAGTGTGTTACAGATTATGCCGGGTGCAAGTCCATATGGCGGTAAGGCAATCGGTGAAGGCGCTGAGGGTTACAACTCTCTGTACTTCTGTACGGTATGTCAGCAGGCTTATCAGAGATTGGAGTACAATCCATATACAAATTCCGGTAATCGTACTGCATATGGCGCTCTGTATGGTGGTAATTTCCAGGATTCATCAAATGGCTACTTAAACGGCAAATATCTTGGAAAGCATGAGCATACCTTCGGTATTGTAAGCTATGACAGTAGCTTGGAGGTTCCGGGACATGCCGGTACTTACGGTATGGATGACTGGGATAACAACCTTGCCGACCAGGTAAATGATTTGTATGACTTTGATATTGATATCATGCTTCGAAATGAGTTTGAGCAGATTGCAAATGATGTGGAAAATGCTTATGTATATCAGGTAGATGACGACGGAAATGTTACAACAACTGCTGTCACGGATGCACAAATGGAAGCATTGGTAAATGCGTTTACGATTGACGAAACAGACACGGAGTATGAAATCTACAATGCACTTACAACCGTGGAAGAGAAGTATGAATTTATCAAGAAACGGGAGTTTTCACAGCTTGCAGGAAAGTACTGGCAGTTGTATCAGTATATGGCCAATGAAAGTGCAAGAGAAGGCTCTACATCCATGAGTGATGATGAGGGTGTGATTGATGTCACAACTGTGGATGCCAGAAAGGATCTTGATGAAGAGATTGATAAGCTGATTGCAGCAATTAACAGCGGAACAGTAAATCCGGGAAGAACAACATTCTCGAATTCCACACCAAAGGCGCTGCTTATATCAGAGCTGAATCGTTTGAAGACAATGGGTAATTACAGTGACTATTACTCGATTGATAACAACGCAGCAGTTTATAATGATGTTTCGCTTGCTTATTTGCCGAATGGTGAGAGTATGAATACCTATATGGAGGCATACTTCAAGGCGAAGGATAAGGAATTGGAGTACAAGGAGCTTTATAAGAAGTATACGCGTTATGCGGCAGGCGGCGATTGGCTGCAGGAAAGCTACAGCACGATTATACTTGGACCATCTGAGGATTTCGGTGGTGATGATATTACAGATCCTTATGCACTTGCAGATTTGACATCCTACATCGAGGATGAAGGTCAGGTATTGTTGTTCCATGATACTTTGACCAAGTTCTCAGACAAGGGTACATCGGTATTGACACATACACTTCGTTCCTACTTTGGTATGGACCGTTACAATATGAACGATCCGGAGACAACAAAGGCGGATGAACGGTATGTAAACTATACAACAAAGTATGATCCGGATGTTTACTTTATGACGAACTTATCACCGAAGGATAGAACCGATTCAGGACGTTATGCAACCTGGTATTCGGATATGCAACAGGTATTTGGTCCGACACCGAGCAAGTATTTGACCTCCGTTGCATATACAGATGCGGTTAATATCAGTGGTAATTCAAATCCATACGCAAATCCGTATAAGTATGCGGAACAGAGCTGGGCAATTGCAGGTTATTGGTACAATGCGGCAAGCTTCTCAGCGAAGATGAATACGAAGTATGGTACTGACAAGGCGAGTCAGAACAATAAGGGTATTGTAACCCTGTTCCCATTCACATTGTCATCCGAGCTGAATATATCCGGTACACATTCACAGGCATATGCACTGGATGTGGAAGATGAAGATATGACAGTTTGGTATTCATTGGCAGGAGGTAACAATACGAAGGATGGTTCTTCCATCTATGCGGCATCTCCTCGAGATGGTATGGACAGCTACTTTATCTACACATACAAGAATGTAAACTACTGTGGTGCCGGACATTCTAAGGTAACCGGTGTCGGTAAGGAAAATAACGATGAGCGTTACCTGTATATCAACATTATATGTAACTCTGTTCGTAACAGCGTAAAGCAGCCAAGTATCTATGTATACGATTATGGTAAAGAGACAAACAACATTATCAAGCGTGATGTGAATGACGACTACTATACAAAGGTTGAAGAAATGACGGAGTATCCGGAGTTCAGCTTTAAGGTATCGGTAGACAAGGATACAAGCTTGAAGCAGGTTCGTATATACTATGATCTGGATTATTCAGATACAAACCGCGATAGTGCTTACACTGCAAACGATAAGCATGTTCTGATTGCAGATTGGAATTCTACACAGGTAGAGTCGGGTGTTATAAAGGATGTATTCCGTTATGACGCATCGCTTGCAAAGCTGTTGGATGCAAATGGTAATCAGATTGCAGAGACATATGTGAATGCAGATGGTGAGGAGATTACAGTTGCTGCAACGAAGCTGAAGCTTCAGCCTGAGTACTTTGCTCCTTACAACAATGAGTACACTTACATTGTAATCGAGGCAACAGATACCGAAGGTAACAAGGTTTACCAGAGAATCAAGATTATGCTGAAGGATTACTTGTTCGACCTGACGTAAGCTTCGTACTTACAAGGAAGATAAGATACAAATGAAAATTCATGGGAAATCCCGCAAGGGAAATCCCATGAATTTTTTATGAAATTCATTTCCATTGAGATGAATGGAAGAAGCGTGAATTGGAATATTCATTGAGATGAATTGCAGAAGCAGGAATTATATTCTCAATATGATGAGGGATAAAAATAGTCAATGGATAGACATGAGCGGATATTTAAGATAAGGAATAAATTTATGAATACTAAACAGGTTATTAAGAATTTAATGAAAGAGCGTGGGTTGCATGCACTCATTTTGACGGATGGTTATAACCTGCATCATCTGACCGGATACAGAGGACATACCGGTATGCTGCTTGCATATGGCGACGTCTGTATGATTTTGACAGACAGCCGTTATACGGAGCAGGTAGAGCTTGAGGCACCGCAGGTTACATGTATTGATATTGGCAGGGATGGATACTCAAAGACGATTGCGAGATATCTCGCAGATGATTTTCTGAGAGAAACGAATCCAGATGAGAACACATGCGGGGCAGGAGTGTTTCAAAGTGGAACGAATTCAGATGAGAACGCATGCGGGGCAGGAAAGCTTCGAATTGGATTTGAAAATAGGAATATCTCTTATATGCAGTATCAGGCAATTGCGGATGCGTTAAAAAAGGCTTGCGGAGATATGGAAGTCCAGCTTGTTCCGCTTGAAAACAGTGTAGATAAGCTGCGGGAAGTGAAAGATGCAGAGGAGATAGAGAAGCTGGCGCAGGCGGAAGCAATCGGTGATCGGGCATTTGAAAAGATTGTCACATTTATACGTGAGCATGCTGCCTCGGGTTTGACGGAGCAGAGAATTGCTTTACAGCTTGAATATGAGATGCGTATGCTTGGTGCAGAGGGGGTCAGCTTTGACACGATTGTCGCATCCGGGAAAAACGGAAGTCTGCCGCATGCCATGCCATCCACAAGGTGTCTGGAGCAGGGCGATTTCGTGACAATGGATTTTGGCTGTATGTATAAGGGTTATTGCTCGGATATGACAAGGACCATTCATATCGGAGAAGAGGTTGATACCGAGAAAAAGAAGGTATATAATACGGTTTTGAAAGCACAGCTTGCCGCACTCTCGATGATTAAACCGGGGGTTATATGCAAGGATGTTGATAAATGTGCGCGCGATATGATTGCAGAAGCCGGATATGGAGATTATTTCGGACATGGTCTCGGACATAGTGTCGGGTTGTTCATCCATGAGGAGCCTCGTTTTTCTACGAAATGCGATGCCGTCTTGGAGCCGGGTGTCGTAATCACGGTCGAACCGGGAATTTACCTGCCGGGCAGATTCGGTGTCCGAATCGAGGATATGGTTGTTGTGACGGAGGATGGATACCGCAATCTGGCATCTTCGCCGAAGGATTTGTTGTGTATTTAGTGAAAATAAATAAGCCTACCTTGTATCTTGGCTGAACAGGTAGGCTTATTACAAGCATATTTTGAGGTCAACCACTTTGTGGGCGGTTGTTTCCTCTTTTATGTCTATAATATAACATAATCACTAGATAAATTCAAGAATAACTTCTGTCCAGATAGATGTAAAGTTAAAAACATACGTTAAAAACATAGTAAAAATAGCTTGACAAATATATCAATGCATGGTAAATTGTTCAAGTATGTTGATGAAAGCAGAGTATCCACTCTCACCTTAGCGCAATGGCGACTCGGGTTTATAATAAGAGAATACATTTGAATTCTATGTGGAATTTAAGTGGATTGTATATACGTTTCTTATTGTAACAATGTGTGGATAGTTTGTCTATCCACTTTTTTATTGTAAGCATGGAGGTGTATATTATTAGCGATTTAATGATCAATGAACAAATTCGTGACAAGGAAGTTCGAGTAGTGAGTGAGACAGGTGAGCAGCTTGGCATTATGTCATCAAAGGATGCACAGAAGCTGGCAGATGAGGCAGGTGTGGATTTGATTAAGATTGCACCGACTGCGAAACCGCCTGTTTGCAAAATCATGGATTATGGTAAGTTCCGCTACGAGCAGACGCGTCGTGAAAAGGAAGCAAAAAAGAAGCAGAGAGTCATTGAAATCAAGGAAGTACGTTTATCACCGAATATTGATGACAATGATTTGAATACAAAGGCAAACATGGCAAGAAAATTCCTGACGAAGGGTGACAAGGTCAAGGTAACACTTCGTTTCCGCGGAAGAGAGCTTGCACATACAGATAACGGCAAGGTTATATTGAATTCCTTTGCTGAGATGCTTTCAGA
Organism: uncultured Bacteroides sp.; assembly: GCA_964563955.1. Taxonomy (GTDB): domain Bacteria; phylum Bacillota; class Clostridia; order Lachnospirales; family Lachnospiraceae; genus Coprococcus_C. Next base: position 21,493 of record CAZLZH010000004.1, read on the forward strand.
TGTTGCCGTTGTAGATAAGCCTGCAAAATTTGAAGGTCGTAGTATGATCATGTTTTTAGCTGAAAAACGTTAAATTCATATAAATAATTACCATGCGATTGCATGTTTAAGGAGGAAAAGAAATGCCAAAGTTAAAGACGAAGAGAGCAGCTGCAAAGCGTTTTAAGAAGACAGGTACAGGTGAGCTTAAGAGAAATAAGGCTTACAAGAGCCACATTCTTACTAAGAAGACTACAAAGAGAAAGAGAAATCTTAGAAAAGCAACCATGACTGATTCTACAAACAGCAAGGTTATGAAGAAGATTTTACCATATTTATAGGATTTTAGGAGGAATGAACAATGGCAAGAATTAAAGGCGGCGTTGGCGCTAAGAAGAGACATAACAGAACATTGAAGCTCGCTAAGGGTTATAAGGGAGCCAGAACAAAGCAGTATAGAGTAGCAAAGCAGTCAGTTATGAGAGCTTTGACTTCATCTTATGCAGGCAGAAAGCAGAGAAAGAGACAGTTCAGACAGCTTTGGATTGCACGTATCAATGCAGCGGCCAGAATGAACGGAATTTCATACAGCAAGCTTATGTATGGTTTGAAGCTTGCAGGTGTAGACCTGAACAGAAAGATGCTTTCAGAGATGGCTATCAGCGATCCGGAAGGCTTTGCAAAGGTTGTTGAAGTAGCAAAGAGCAAGCTTGCTTAAAATATTTCATATAAAAAACGAATCCGATTTGTTATTTTTCAAATCGGATTCGTTTTTTATTGAGTTTTCCCCGAAAATACGATATAGTGAAAATGGTTTTATTTTTGTAAAACGCAATGGCCGGTACCTCTGGAGATTTTATATTCAGGAGGTACAAAATGATATTTAAAACAAAGACAGAAGAACAATTGCGGTATGATAATTGTGTAAAGAAATTTTTGTCACAGAAAATTATTCTGGCACATATTATTGTTCATACCGTACAGGAATTTGCAGGTCAAAATCCGAGGGATGTGGTTCCGCTGATTGATGGAGAACCGGAGATATCAAGTTATCGGGTACATTCCAAAGGGACAGATTTGGCAGATTTTCTTGATGATTCGGCGCCGTGTATACAAGGAATCGGCACGGAAGATGTTACGCAGGATGAAGGAGTTTCTTATTTTGATATTCGATTCTGCGTTTATACGCCGTCAAGGGAGGAACGTTTAAAGCTGATTCTGGATATTGAGGCACAAAATGACTTTTATCCGGGGTATGACCTTGTCACAAGGAGTATCTATTATTGTGCCAGGATGTTGTCAGCTCAGAAGAACAGAGAGTTTGTTAATTCGGATTATAATTCGATAAAAAAGGTATATTCGATTTGGATTTGTGTGCATGTGCCGAAATATGCAGAGAATTCCATAGCAGAGTTTCGAATAGGTCAGAAGAATGTCGTAGGATATTTTCCGGAAAATAGGCGATATGATTTGTTAAGTTCGATTTTTATTTGCTTGTCAGATGAAATCGTGGAACAATCACCTCAGTATGCGTTGCATCGATTGTTGGAAATATTTTTTTCAACAAACTTAAGCAGAGAGCAAAAAGCAGCATTATTGAGGGATGAGTATGGCATCGTATTTAATCGTGATATGGAAAGGTGTGTGGATGAGATGTGTAATGTGAGTGTAGGAATTTTGCAAAAGGGATATAATCAAGGAATGGAACAAGGATTAGAACAAGGATTAGAACAAGGAATGGAGCAAGGATATAAGCAGGGAATAGAACAAGGAATGGGACAGCTTGCAGACGCTATCGTATATGCAAGGAAAAATCATATTTCATCATATGAAGAACTGGAGGAAGCCGGATTTTCAGATAAACTTGCAAAAATGGCAATCTCGTTATTATAGGATGAAATGGAAAGGAACAAAAATTTTGAAGCGTAAACATATCATTTGGAATTTAATTACATGTATCCTTATATTGACAGTCTTTCAAGGTATGTCATTGAATGTGATGGCAAAGACGATAAGTGATACAGAGCCGGATGGGGATTTGCAGCCGATACAGATGTTTCAAATCCCGGAGGACGAGTATGCAGAAGAGGAGATAACGGTCTATTCGGGTTCAGAAGCCTCCGATGTATATCGGGACAATTGGGAAGAATACGGGGATGATTATTGCTATCATAATCTGAACACTATGCAGCAGGCTCTTTATGACGAAATGTATGCTTGGTGTGAAATGTACATGAATTCACGCTTGGATGCAGTACAGCTTACAGTTAGCGGTAGTCAGGTGTATGGTATCGGAGCGATAGAATACAGCGGAATGACAACGACTGAGCTTTCGAATCTTGTATTTGTGTTTATATATCAAAATCCGCAATTTTATTTTCTTGGAAATTCGGTTTATTATAATAGCAGAATCTTTTATTTGGATATATATGATGCGTTTTCAGATGGAGACGTGCGCTCAGATGTGTCGGCAGATATGTATCAAAAGATTGATGCGTGGGTTTCTGACATCAAGCAGGAGGGCACGCAGTACCAAAAGGAAAAGAAGGCACATGATATCGTCTGTGAGCAGACGGTGTATCAAACCGATCCATATGACCAGTCTGCTTATAGCGCGGTTATGCGCGGGCGGACAGTTTGCGCGGGCTATACAAAATTGTATTCGATTCTGACGAATGCGGCGGGACTTGAAACGGTGTCGGTCACGAGTAAAAGTCATGGCTGGAATCGCACAAAGATTGGCGATAAATGGTATAACGTTGATACGACATGGGATGATGGCTCGACTATTACATATCTTTATTTTAATAAATCAGATAGTACCATGCTTTCTTATGACAGTAGTTCGTCGGAGTCACATCGGCAGTATAGCTATTATGATCTGGTTGCACCGGCATGTGCAGATGATTATAATGGAGAGTCTTCCGTCGAGGTCACAGCGATGGCTGTTTCCCCGGCATCGCTTGTTCTGGATGTGGACGAAACAGAATCGGCATCTGTTACAGTTGCATTTACCCCGGCTGAGGTTTCGGATAAAAGAGTAGCATATATATCGGGAGATACATCGATTGTGACAGTTGATAATTCCGGAGTTGTGACAGCGGTTGCTCCGGGTAAGACAACGGTAACCGTGAGAAAGCAGACGAATAATCTAAAAGCTGTCTGTGATATTTCCGTGTATGGAACATTTGAGACACCAAGTGGATTATCGATAGCGAATCGGACAAGCACAAGTGTGACGTTAAGACCGATTTCAGGATGTGTTTATTCAAAGGATGCAGTTAATTGGCAGGAGTCTGCGACATTTTCAGGACTAACGCCGAATACATCCTATACATTTTATGCGAAAAGATATGCAAGCGGGTATTATCGTGAAAGTGGAATCAGTGCGGGACTAACGACAAAGACGCTTGCAAAAGAGGAAATACTTGTGCCTTCTGTGTCGGTTCTATATCAGACACATGTCCAGACATATGGATGGGAGAATGTGTTTAGAGTGGACGGTGCAGTTTCCGGTACAAGCGGACAGGCAAAGCGTCTCGAAGCAATTCGAATCGGTGTGACGGGAAATAACAAGCTAGGCATCCAGTATACGACGCATTGCCAGAGCTATGGCTGGTTACCGTGGTCCTCAAACGGCGAGATGAACGGAACCGAAGGCGAGGCAAAGCGGCTTGAGGCGATTAAGATTCAATTAATCGGCGCGGATAAGGATAAGTATGATATATATTATCGTGTGCATGCACAGTCTTATGGCTGGCTTGGATGGGCGAAGAACGGAGCACCGGCCGGTACAGCAGGCTATGCAAAGAGACTGGAAGCCATTCAGATTGTGGTAGTTAAGAAGGGTGAAAGTATCAATACAAGGCTTGGAAATATAACCTCTGCGAGAAATGAGGCGTACATTGCGCTCGCCGGAACATCACCGGTTGTAGGGGCGGCAGCGACAAATGCGCAGAACCCGAATATTATAGGTACATCTTCACCGAATGTTGCCTACCGGACACATGTACAGACATACGGCTGGCAGGGCTGGAAGTATAATGGTCAGATGAGCGGAACAAGCGGTCAGGCAAAGAGACTTGAAGGCATCAATATCAAGCTTACGAATAAGCAGTATTCCGGTGGTATTGCATATACGACACATGTGCAGACTTACGGCTGGCAGGGCAATGTAAATAATCCATCCACATGGAAGAAGGATGGCGAGATGTCTGGAACAAGCGGACAGGCAAAGCGTCTCGAAACAATCTGTATTAAGCTGACCGGCGAGATGGAGCAGCATTATGACATTTATTATCGTGTGCATGCACAGACATATGGTTGGCTTGATTGGGCAAAGAATGGAGCTCCGGCAGGTACAGCGGGATTTGCAAAACGACTGGAAGGAATCCAGATCGTTCTCGTGCCGAAGGGGAGTGCGGCACCGGGTAATACAAGCAGGCCGTATATCAGTAAATAGAAAAAATAAAAATTTTAGGTTGACAACAACCTGCTTAGATGTTAATATACTACTTGCGTCGGGCGTAAGCCTGATAAATGCGGGAGTGCTGGAATTGGCAGACAGGCTAGACTAAGGATCTAGTGATGGCAACGTCGTGTGGGTTCAAGTCCCATCTCCCGCATCCTAGTAACCCCTTATATAATAAGGGGTTTTTTCATACCAAAAAATAGGGAGCCGTGAGAGGTGTTGGGATATGAATAATCAAAAAGCAAAGAAAAGGGACAGTTTGAAGTATTGTCAGGGCATACGTGTCATGGATGTGGCATCTTATATTTTTATAATGCTCATATTGGGTGTATATCCGCTTATTTATGATGATCATTATTTTAATATTACAGTTACTAAATATCATTTTTTCCTTTTTGCATCCGGTGTCTATATTGCCTTCTCGATTTTTGGATATATTGTAGAGGCAAATATGCGGAAGTATTATCATTATCAGTCTGTGATTACGGATTCCATGTGGAAGAACCGTCTGCTTAGACCGGAATTCTGGAATCTCGCTTTTCTGATGGCGAATCTGTTCGCATGGCTTTGTGCATCGGATAAGAAAGCGGCATTTTCCGGAGTAAATGGCAGGAATATGGGATTTATGATGTATATTGTAATTGCAGCGGTTTTTATGCTGCTTGCGTTCCGGTACCGCCCGCATATGCTGCTGTTCTTTGTTTTTTCTGCATCCAGTGCATTTGCATATATTGTGGCGATTTGTCAACACATGGAAAATGATTTTTTGCACATGAAAGATAATATCGCACAAAATCAATATACAAAGTTTGTGTCTACATTTGGAAATATCAATATGTATGCATGCTTTCTTTCAGTTTCGATTCCGGTATTTATGGCTGTGTATGTATTTGCTAAGGAGTGGTATTACCGGGCTGTTGCAGGCATGATGCTCGTGATTGCAGGTATCAATGTCCTTATATCCAATAGTGACAGTGTGTTTATAGGTTTATTTGCAGGCTTTTTTGTAATCGGTATTTTGGCATATCTGCAAAGCAGGGTAAGTTTCTTTTTATCAGGTGTGTTCTGGCTGATGCTCGGAAATCTGCTGCTTGGATTGATTAACAAATTTGCTATGACACGATATGATGCGAAGCGGGGTGGACTTGCCCTGTTGCTCAATCGGATTGATGTTGCATTGATTGCATGTGGAGTAGTTCTTGTGCTCTATGTGCTTGTCCGCCTGATAGGGAAGCTCGGTAAGCATAAGCTTGAAGCCTTGAACAAAAAGAAGGTTGTATGGATTTTTTGTATAGGCTGTGTAGTGCTTTTGACTGTATTTGTGGTTGTTGGAATCGCGTCCGGTTCCTCCTTCTTTCAGTTTAATGATGAGTGGGGCAGTTATCGCGGTTATATCTGGCGTAAAATTGTGGAGGTATATGGAGATGCTCCTATCGCCAATAAGCTGTTTGGGTATGGAAATGAATCTGTGCGCGCTACATTGAAGGCTGCCTGCTATAGTGAGATGGTGAGCGTGACCGGAAAAGTATATGATAATGCGCACAATGAATTACTGCAATATCTGTTTACAACCGGTATTGTCGGCTTGGTCAGCTATCTCGGACTTGTGGTCAGCAGCGTCGTTTATATGTTAAGAAATGCGCATCGCAATATTTGGGTTTATGCGTGCCTTGGTGCAACGGTTTCTTATTTTGCGCAGGGTATTTTGAATTTGAATCAGCCGATTACAACGCCGTATATGTTTGTTTTTATGGCGATGGGTGTCGGAACGGTAAATTATTATAAGAGATTGGAGGAAGTGGAACAGGATGCTTGAGGTATTGATTCACAGGTTCATAAAGGATTATGACCGGGTAAGCGAACCGCAGGTGCGAAAGAGTTATGGTATCTTTTCGTCGGTTGTTGGAATTATCTGCAATATATGTCTGTTTGTGGCAAAGCTTGTGATTGGTCTGCTTGCAAATTCGATTTCCATTATTTCAGACAGTGTCAATAATCTTTCCGATTGCGCAACGTGTGTTGTCACGATGTTTGGGTATAAAATGGCTGCAAAACCGGCGGATAAGGATCATCCGTTCGGACATGGACGGATGGAGTATCTGACATCACTTGTGATTGCTGCTGCAATTTTGATCGTGGGCTTTGAATTGTTTCGAAGCTCGCTTGTCAAGGTGATACATCCGGAGAAGGTTACGTTTTCTTATGTGGCTCTTGCTGTACTTGTTCTTTCGATTCTTGTAAAAATCGGGATGGGAAGAATGAACCGAAAGCTTGGAAATCGTATTTCTTCCGGAGTTCTGCTTGCAACGGCAAAGGACAGCTTCAATGATGTGATTGCAACATCGGCATCGTTAATTGCACTTGTAGCATCCATTTGGACAGAGCTTCCGGTGGATGGCGTGATGGGTGTCATAGTTTCGGTTATGATTATGTTTTCGGGTTTTGAGATCGTGAAGGATACAGTTGATCAGCTACTTGGGAAGCCGGCAGATGCGGAGCTTGTGTCTAAGCTGCGTGAACTTGTGTCGAATAATATGTTCTCACATGGAATGCATGATTTGATTATCCACAGCTACGGACCGGGCAATATGATCGGAAGTGTGCATGTGGAAGTGGATTGCCATGAAAATATCATGGAGATTCATGATGCGATTGATGAGCTGGAACGTAATATTTATGAAGAATTGGGAGTACATATGACGATTCATATGGATCCGATTGATTTTGATGATGAAAATACAAATGTGTGTCGGGATATGATGCGCGATATTCTGAAACAGATAGATCCGCTTCTTACGATGCACGATTTTCGGATTGTGTCGGGACCGACGCATACAAATCTCATATTTGATGTGTTGATTCCGTATGAATGTAAAAAGTCCGAGTCTGAAATTCGTGAGGAGATTCACAGGATACTTGCAGAAAAAGATGTTACATATTATACGGTCATTACGTTTGACAAGGGATATTGTTAAATTGTTGTAGACAAATCGCAATTCTTTCTATATAATGGATTTTATAAAAGGCGTTGAAGAGAACAAGTAGTTGTCTGTATGCTTCCACAGAAAGTAGCCGGTTGATGAGAGGCGCGGTAAGAGCAGATGATGAATACATCTTGGAGCTGCTTCCCTGAAGATATTAGGGGGAGACGGATTGGCACACGTTATCGTGCCGGAGTATTGCGACTGTATGTTTCAGATACTTGCAAAGGCAGTTATCGCGAGGTGGCTGTGAAATAAGGTGGTAACACGGAGTAACGACTTCGTCCTTATACAAAAATAAGGGCGTTTTTTAATGCCCTGAATTTTAGGAGGAAAAAGATGAAGCTTTATGATGAATTAGTTGCGAGAGGGTTGATCGCCCAGGTTACGAATGAGGAAGAAATCAGCAAGCTGATTAATGAGGGAAAGGCAACCTTTTATATAGGATTTGATCCGACGGCGGATAGTCTGCATGTAGGCCATTTTATGGCTTTGTGTCTGATGAAGCGTCTGCAGATGGGCGGCAATAAACCGATTGCATTAATCGGCGGCGGTACAGCGATGATTGGCGACCCATCCGGAAGAACGGATATGCGTCAGATGATGACAAGGGAGACGATAGACCACAACTGTGAGTGCTTTCGGAAGCAGATGAGCCGTTTTATCGATTTTTCTGAGGGAAAGGCGTTGATGGTCAACAATGCGGATTGGCTGTTAGATTTAAATTATGTTGATGTTCTGCGCGAGGTAGGGGCTCATTTTTCTGTCAATCGTATGCTTACCGCAGAGTGCTACAAGCAGAGAATGGAGAAGGGCTTAAGCTTTTTGGAGTTTAATTATATGATTATGCAGAGCTATGATTTTTACGCCCTGTATCAGAAATACGGATGTAATTTGCAATTTGGCGGTGATGACCAGTGGTCCAATATGCTTGGGGGAACAGAGCTGATTCGCCGGAAGCTCGGCAAGGATGCACATGCCATGACGATTACGCTGCTTCTCAATTCCGAGGGTAAGAAGATGGGTAAGACACAGAAGGGTGCAGTATGGCTTGATCCGGAGAAGACATCCCCATATGAATTTTTCCAGTACTGGAGAAATGTAGACGATGCGGATGTTATCAAATGTCTGAAGATGCTTACCTTCCTTCCGCTTGAGGAAATTCAGAAGATGGAGAGCTGGGAAGGCCGTGAATTAAATAAAGCGAAAGAAATTCTTGCATTTGAGCTTACTTCACTTGTGCATGGTGAGGAGGAAGCAAACAAGGCGCTTTCGGCTGCAAAAAATATATTTGGCGGTGGTAATACAGAGAATATGCCGGAGGCTGAAATAACGGAGGCAATTTTCCGTGACGGACAGACGGATCTGATGTCTGTCATGGTTGAGGCAGGTCTTGCTGCATCGAAGAGTGAGGCGCGACGTGCAATCGAGCAGGGTGGCGTGTCTGTAAATGGCGAGAAGGTTACCGATGTGAAAATGATGTATACATCGGATGATTTTTCAGATGAATTTATAGTGAAAAAGGGTAAGAAGAATTTCCGGAAGATTATTTTCAAGGCGTAATGTAATTGTAGCTTTAAACAATGGCAATGTGCATGAGCGGATGTTTGAAAAGAGGGGGAAGCAGCACATATGAAGAAAATCATCAACACAATTAAGTATGGTTCAACAAAGACAAAGGCTGTTTTATTGTTGACGTTTCTCAGCGCGATCGGAATCCTTGCATGCCTTGTGTGTTTGCTTGTATGGCGCGAGATGCTGTTTCTCTTTGGAGCGATTGTGTGTACATTCCTGCTGTTATCCCTGATTCAGACATTTGGTATTGAACAGGAATCGCCGATAGAGCCGGATGCGAAACTATCGAATAAAGTGAAGCCGGAGAAACCGGAGAAATCGAAGAAAACGATGAAAGTTAAAAAATCCGAACGGTCAGACGAACCGGAGCAACCGGAGAAACCGAAGAAGTCCAAGAAACTGAAGAAATCCAAACGGAAGAATAAACCGGAGAAGTCTAAACGGTCAGACGAATCGGAGAAACCCGTGAAACCAGAGAAATCCAAACGGAAAAATAAACAGGAAAAATCGGAAAAACCAGAGAAGTTAGAAAAATCCAAGAAATCGAGGAAAATAAAAAAATCCGAACGATCAGACGAATCGGAAAAAGCGGAAGAACAGAAGGAAAAGTCGAAAGACTCTGAGGTACAGGATATAAAACCGCTTACGGAAGAAACGGTCGAGGTGTATGACAGGAAAAAAATCAAGAAAGTGATGCATCGCTATAAGGTAAAGCGTGATCATAGGCTCATATTGATCGACCATTCGGAAAAGCTGCATATCCGGCAGACACCGGCTTATTTTTGGCTGGAGGGAAAAGCTGTACATTTCCTTTTGATTGAGGAGGAGCCAAGACATATTTCGATTCCGCGTCATAAGTTTTCTTCTATCGTTTATTTGAAAAAGCAGATGGCAAATGAGAATGCGGATTATGCTGCGCTGAAAGGAAAGAGTATACTTGCGGAGCTGTTCCGTCCGTATCTTCCGGATTATTCACACAGCACAGTCGTAGATGATTTGTCCGCGTATAAAAATTTGTATGGCATCGGGGATGTCTTTGTGACGAATCGTTCTGCCCGGGCGTTGTTTGACCTGCTGGGGCTGGAATTTAAGGTGAATGACCGTGTTACGATGTCCAATAAAGCAAATATGTTTTTTAAGGATGCTTATAAGGCAAATATTTTACTGCGCGACAATGTCATTGATGCAAATGGTTATGCGGATCAAATCAGTAATGTTCTGGATGATATGGCACATTCCGCGATCAGCTATGCCGAATTTAAGGATACACTGAATCTGATGACCCGAAATAAGCTGATCACACAGGAATTTGCGACGTATTACATGGATGTACGGAACAATCTGACAAATTAAAAACAAGTGAAAGAGGACTTTTACTTAAAAAACTTGGTTGAGAGTTGAAAATTGTTTAACTTTAATTGAGAAAACAGTGTAAAAGTCCTTTTTTATATCTGATTCACAAGTTGAAACTTAATTTAATATAGTAAAAATGGTATATGACATAAAAAATGAAAGAAAAAATGCGATTTTTTAAGGTTGCCTTTTCTGTAAAGTTGAGTTATCTTAATTACGAGCTATAAATTATTAAAAAAATTAAGGAAAAGGAGAATACGAGTATGGAAGTAACAGCAGAAGATTTAGGAAAGCGTTCATTTTGCGAAGCGGTCATGCGGGCGAGATTACCGAAGGCTGTGTTTAAAGAATTGAAGAAGACAATTGATTATGGTGCACCTCTTGATACAGCAATTGCGGATTCGGTTGCAATTGCTATGAGAGAGTGGGCAAAGGAGCTTGGTGCAACGCATTATACGCATTGGTTTCATCCGCTTACAAACCTTACGGCAGAGAAGCATGATTCCTTTATGGATCCGGTTGGTGATGGTACATTTATCACAGAGTTCACAGGCAAGGAACTGATTAAAGCAGAGCCGGATGGTTCTTCCTTCCCTTCCGGTGGTATTCGAGATACCTGTGCAGCGAGAGGATATACCGTATGGGATTGTACATCTCCTGCATTTGTGAAAGAGATACCGGATGGATGTAAGGTTCTCTGTATTCCTACGATTTTTATCTCCTATACAGGTGAGTCGCTCGATCATAAGACACCGCTTCTTCGTTCTATGGATGCTGTCAATAAACAGGCATTAAGAATCCTGAAGCTGTTTGGAAAGACACCGGAAAAGGTGACCGCTTCGGTTGGTCCTGAGCAGGAATATTTCCTGATAGACAAAGAAAAATATAATCGGAGACTGGACCTGAAGCTGACCGGACGTACTTTATTTGGCGCACCTGCACCAAAGGGTCAGGAGCTTGACGATCAGTATTTTGGTGTTATTAAGGATAAGGTATCTCATTTCATGAGGGAATTGAACAAGGATTTGTGGGAGTATGGTATTCCTGCAAAGACGCAGCACAATGAGGTTGCTCCTTCCCAGCATGAGATTGCTCCGATTTACGGCACAACGAATGTCGCAAATGACCAGAACCAGTTATTGATGGAGACATTGAAGAAGGTTGCCGAGAGAACCGGATTTGCCTGCCTGATTCATGAGAAGCCGTTTGCAGGTGTGAATGGTTCCGGCAAACACAACAACTGGTCGATTGCCACTTCGGATGGTGAAAATCTAATCGATCCGGGTAAGGAGCCTGAGAAGAATTTACAGTTTCAGTTATTCCTTGCAGCAATTTTGGAGGCGGTCGATAATCATGCAGCACTCCTTCGACTTTCTGCAAGCTCTGCCGGTAATGATCACAGACTTGGCGCAAACGAAGCGCCGCCGGCTATCATTTCTGCGTATCTTGGTGATCAGCTTGCCGATATCGTAGACCAGATTATTGAAAATGGTGAGGCAACATGCAGTGTGAAGGGTAAGATTTATAAATCCGGCTGCTCTGTGATTCCGGAATTCAAGATGGATGCAACAGACAGAAACAGAACATCGCCGTTTGCATTTACCGGCAATAAGTTTGAGTTCCGTATGGTTGGAAGTACACAGAGTATTGCGACTCCTATGATGGTCTTGAATACAATTGTAGCAGATACACTTTGCAATTTTGCAGATGTGCTTGAGAAGGAAGAGGATTGTGAGGCAGCAATCAAGAAGCTGATCACAGATAAACTCAGAGAGCATCAGAGAATTATTTTCAATGGCAATGGCTATTCTCAGGAATGGGTGGAGGAGGCTGCAAGACGTGGTCTTCCGAATATTCCTTGTATGGTGGATGCGGTTGAATATCTCGCGACTCCGGAAAATATTGAAATGTTTGAAAAGCATGGTGTTATGTCGAAGCGTGAGCTTGTTGCAAGAGGCGTTGTCATGTATGAAAGTTATGCAAAGGCAATTAACATTGAAGCGCTCACAATGATCGAGATGGCGGATAAACAGATTATTCCAGCAGTTATGAAGTATGAGGGAGAGCTTGCCGCTTCGGTTAAGGATTTGAAGGAAGTCGGTGCTTCCGCAAATGTACAGGTTCAGATTATCACAGCGATTGATGAAAAGCTTGCAGAGCTTATGAAAGCAACCGAGGAGCTTAAAAAGCTTGTCGCTAAGGCAACAGAGAAGAAAGATGACCCGAAGGCATGGGCAAAATACTACCACGATGTTGTGTTTGCTTATTTTGATACGGTTCGTAAGCCTGCGGATGAGCTTGAGAAGATGGTGGCTGCGGAAGCTTGGCCATTCCCTACATATGAAGAGCTTTTGTTTGAACAGTAAGCTTGTCATAATTATATAAATCCTTAGGGGCTGCTTCGGCGGTCCCTTTTTATTATTGCTATTCATTCAAATACATGCTAATATTTTCAAAGGGATTTTAATGATATGGTTGTTCAATACAAAGGAGGAAAAAAGAATGCAAATAACAATTTCGGATGCAATACGGTATATTGGTGTGGATGATACGGACATTGACCTGTTTGAGAGTCAGTATGTCGTACCGGAGGGAATTTCTTACAATTCTTATGTGATAGTAGATGATAAGGTTGCAGTTATGGATACGGCAGATGCCAGAGTGACAGAGCAATGGATTCGTAATTTGAAGGATGCCTTGGGAGAAAGGACGGTTGATTATCTTGTTATTTCTCATATGGAGCCGGATCATGCCGGAAGTATTGAAAGGCTTGTATCAGAGTTTCCGGATGTGACATTGGTCGGAAGTGAGAAGGCAATTGCAATGCTGCCGCAGTTTTTTGAGGAGCGTTTGTCTGATTGTAAAAAACAGGCGGTAAAAGAAGGAGACACGCTCTCGCTTGGAGAACATACACTTAATTTTTATCTTGCACCGATGGTGCATTGGCCGGAGGTTATGGTTTCTTATGAATCAAAGGAAAAAGTGCTGTTTTCTGCGGATGCATTTGGTAAATTCGGTGCTCTTTCTCTGATAGAGAAGGAAGATTGGGCATGTGAGGCGAGACGATATTATTTCAATATCGTTGGAAAATATGGCGTCATGGTTCAAACATTGCTTAAAAAATTGTCGGGGCTTGATATTCAGATAATCTGCGCGTTGCATGGACCGGTATTAAAGGAAAATATCGGATATTATGTCGGTATGTATGATACATGGAGTAAATACGAGCCGGAGAATACAGGCGTATTGGTTGCATATGCGTCCATTCATGGAAATACGGCAAAGGCAGCCGAAAAGCTTGCAGAGCTGCTGCGTGCAAAGGGCGTGGAAAAGGTTGTAGTCAGTGACCTTGCAAGAGAGGACATGGCGGAGGTTATTGAGGATGCATTTCGTTATGACCGTATGGTGCTCTGTGCTGCAAGCTATGACGGAGGTGTATTCCCATGTATGCAGGACTTCTTGAGTCATTTGCAGTCAAAGGCATATCAAAAGCGTACAGTCGGAATTTTGGAAAACGGAAGCTGGGGACCGACGGCTGCCCGGACAATGAAGGAGATGCTTGAGTCGATGAAAAATATTACCATTATGGAACCGGTTGTAACGATTCGTTCTACAATGAAGGATTCTGACCTGCCTGCTATGGAGGAGCTTGCTTCGGCAATCGCAGAATCGTAGTATGACAGGATACGAGGAATTTGCGAAAAGAAAACAGAAAGAGGAAGTAGTTTGAAGAATTTGTACATAGCGGAAAAACCGAGTGTGGCACGGGAGTTTGCGAAGGCTCTTGGCATGAAGGGGGCAGCGTCGGCAGGTGCCAGAGAAGGTTTCCTTGAAAATGAGGATACGGTTGTTACATGGTGCGTCGGGCATCTTATAACGATGAGTTATCCGGATGCCTATGATGAGAATCTGAAACGCTGGACTATGGAGACGCTTCCGTTTGTTCCGGATACATACAAATATGAGGTGATTCCTGCATCCAAACAGCAGTATCAGGTGGTGAGCCGTCTGCTTAATCGGGATGATATTGCGTGTATTTATGTCTGCACGGACTCCGGACGGGAGGGAGAGTATATTTACCGCCTTGTAGACCGGATGGCGAAGGTGGCTCCTGACAAGAAAAAAAAGCGTGTCTGGATTGATTCACAGACAGAAGAGGAAATACTGCGGGGCATAAGGGAAGCAAAGGATCTTTCGGAATATGACTGCTTAAGTGACGCGGCATATCTGCGCGCCCAGGAGGATTATCTCATGGGTATCAACTTTTCGCGTGCCTTGTCGCTCAAATACAGCTATACGGTGAGAAATTACCTCGGCTTAGACAGATGCGTGATTGCGGTTGGCCGTGTTATGACATGCGTACTTGGTATGATTGTAAAACGGGAACGGGAAATCCGCGAGTTTGTACCGACACCATTTTACCGGGTCATCGCCTGTATGGAGGGACTCGATGCCGAGTGGAAGACAACGGAATATTCCGCATATTTAGATTCTCCCTTGTTGTATAAGGAAAATGGATTTAAAAAAGAAGAATCAGCAAAGCAGTTGATAGCTGAGCTGTCGGAGCAACCGCCGCTTCTGCTAAAGGTTGAAAAGGTGGAGAGAAAGACGGAGAAGAAAGCGCCGCCGATGTTATATAATCTGGCGGAGCTTCAAAATGACTGTTCCAGATTATTTAAGATCAGTCCGACGGATACGTTAAATACGGTACAGACACTTTATGAACGGAAGCTTGTGACATATCCGAGAACCGATGCGAGAGTGCTTTCGACAGCGGTTTCAAAGGAGATTGGCAAGAACATAGGCGGTCTGCGGGGATATGCTCCTGTTGCCGCATATGCGGAGCATATTATGAAGCAGGGCGGCTATAAAGGAATTGCAAAGTCAAAGTATGTCAATGATAAGCAGATTACAGACCATTATGCCATCATACCTACCGGACAGGGGCTTTCCAATCTGAACGGATTAAATGATATTCAAAAAAAGGTATATGATATTATCGCAAGACGGTTTTTGAGTATCTTTTATCCGGCAGCAGAGTATGAGAAGCTGGCATTGACATTTACCCGGAATATTCACACGGAAATCGGTGAGAAAGCAGATGGCTGTGAGAGTTTTTTTTCAAATTTTAAACGTATGAAAAAACCGGGATATCTTGCGATTGCCGGTATGCCGGCTGAGAAAAAGAGTGAGGAGGATAAGCTTTCCGGCGAGGCGCTCGACAGGCTTTCCAACTTAAAAAAGGGCGACGAGCTTCCGGTTCGCACATTTGAGGTGAAGGAGGGGGAGACCTCTGCACCGAAGCGGTATTCATCCGGTACGCTGATTCTTGCTATGGAAAATGCAGGGCAATTGATTGAGGATGAGGAGCTGAGAGTCCAGATTAAGGGAAGCGGAATCGGTACAAGTGCGACAAGAGACAGTATCATTACGAAGCTTGTGACAAACCGGTATATTGCATTGAATAAAAAAACACAGATCGTGACGCCGACATTTTTGGGTGAGATTATTTACGATGTGGTTTCCTGCTCAATTCGCAATCTGCTTCGGGCGGAGATGACTGCTTCGTGGGAGAAGGGACTGTCCGGCGTTGCGGAGGGTACGATTTCAAAGGAAGAATATACCGAGAAGATGAATCGTTTTGTGCGAGATAATACAAATGCAGTCAAGCAGCTGCGGAATCAAAATCAGATCGTTGCAGTGTTTGAACGGACAAAGCCTTATTACGAGAAGCAAATAAAAAAGAAGGAAAAAAAGGAGAGTCGTTAATATGAAATATGTTAAGGAATTGACAATTAAGCATCTGTATGATTTGGAACATACGGCAGCAAAGCCGTATCTGGAGAAAATGACATATCCGTGGGAGGCACTTGCACATATATCCGATTGGATTTTGGAGATTGGTGCAGCACTTGACAAAGAGGAATATGAAGAGGTTTCGGAACATGTCTGGATTCATAAGACAGCAAAGGTGTTTTCATCGGCATCTATCACGGGTCCGGCGATTATCGGAGCAAATACCGAGGTGAGACAGTGCGCCTTTATCCGTGGAAATGCACTGGTCGGTGCGGACTGCGTGGTTGGAAATTCGACGGAATTAAAGAATGTGATTATCTTTGATCATGTGCAGGTGCCGCATTATAATTATGTCGGAGATTCGATTCTCGGTTATAAGTCGCATATGGGGGCGGGTTCGATCACCTCGAATGTGAAAAGCGATAAGACACTCGTTCATGTTAGGGGGCTGGATAGTCAGACCGGTGAGGCGTTTGACATTGATACAGAACGTAAGAAATTCGGCGCGATGCTTGGAGATTGCGTGGAAGTCGGATGTAATTCTGTTTTAAATCCGGGAACCGTGATTGGCAGAAATACTAATGTATATCCACTGTCACCGGTACGAGGATATGTACCGGCGAACAGCATCTACAAAACAGGGGGTGCAGTTGTAGCAAAACAATAGCCTATTCCGCGATTATGGCGGAATCAGCTGCCTGCTTTGCAGCTTTCAGCAGAAGAATGGTTGTGTACTGGTTGTCACTGGAATATGTAACATCGTCGAGATTTCCGGTCAGGCTCAGCTGCTCGTTGATTGCATCCACAGATGGTTGAACAAGCGGATACATGGCAGTTACGGTTTCGTCGAGATTGACGATATCGACATGCGTTACGGCATGCTCGTTAATTGTTGTCTGCAATTCCAGATTTGAGCCGCCAAGATTCATTTTTGTTGAATAGACACCGGGTTGATAGGTTGTGACAGCTTCCGTATTTTCGCTTGTTTGTTTATCTGCCTGTTTTTTAGGTGCGAACATATACCATAACAAAAGCACAAGCAGGATGCCAAGTACGATAAATATGCCGGTATAGATCAGTTCTTTTGATTTAAGTACGACAATTTTAGTTTTCGATGACATATTAAAAGCTCCCCGTTCAGATTATTATAATATATTCTGAACGGAGAGCTTTTATTACTGTTTGTTATAAAGATGAATATCCGTGACTGTTGATAATGGCTTTGATTGGTTGACCGGATTTGCAAAGCGGACATTCCGAAGCCGGATGTGTTGAGTAGTTTGGAATGTCTTCTGTGTGGAAAATTGTGTTTACCTTCTCGCCATGTATTTCCTCAGCCGCAGAGAAGATGGAAGAAACACCGGCCACCTTTCCGCCGTAATATTCAATACATTCCAGAGCGGTATGTAGTGTCCTTCCTGTTGTCGCAGTGGCAAGAATTACCAGAACATTTTTTCCGCGAATCATCGACATATAATTCTCACGGAAAATCAGCTGACCACCGGAGTGCTGCTCCGGGGAGATGATATAGGCAGAATTGTGAAGATTTGCGGACATAATACCGGCACTTTGGAGTTCATCTGCAAGATAAGCTCCGATGACATTTGTTCCATCCAGACAGACGATGGTATCTATCACTGTTGTTGCAACATATTCCTGAGCCAGTGCTTTTGCCACAGCCTTCGCTTCGCTTTGTCGGCTTTTCAAGTTTGTCATATCAATGTAGTAATTGATATGAGATGAGGATGTTGCAAAATGTCCGGGTGTCACATTGAGTGATATGAGATTGTTGTATTGAGAATATATCTTGAACGCATTTGGATTTTCCATAGTAACCTCCTGATTACAAATTTATAACAACATTATAAGGGTGATCCTATTTTTATGCAAGAAAAGTATGATTTTTTTAGTATGCAAAGGAGACTGAAAATGTATAAAATAGGAATTGTATTTAATCATTGCTGTCCGGAAGGTGTGATTCCGGAAAAAGAGATACGATATATAAGTGCCGAAAGTAATTATGTCCGTGTTTATATGAAAGAAAAGACGATGTTATTTGCAAAGACTTTGAAGCTGGTGGAAAAGCAGATTGAGAATAGTGATATTATCCGGATTCACAGATCTGTCATGGTAAATCTTGCTTATGTGGAAGGAATCCGGAAAAATCACGTTATTTTATACGATCAGACTTGTTTGCCAATCGGAAGAACCTATCGGGAGAGAGCAGAGTATCTGATAAATGCATACAAAAGCAGGTGGTAAGCGGTTATATATTTTCTGCAATTTTTGATACGCCTACATAAATCTGTGATATTTTATACCATGTCGGGTAGTCGACGATGCCGGACTGCGGGAGCCCGAAGATGGACTGGAATTTCCGGACAGAGGCAGCGGTATTTTGACCGAAGATGCCGTCAACTGTGATGACCGGAATCGCAGGATAATTTTGTGCAATCCGGTTTAACTGCTCCTGAATCATGATGACCGGCTCTCCGGAGCTTCCGATGGACAGGTCGTAGCCGGGATAGGAGGCCGGGATGCCGGATACGAGGTCTGCCTGATTGATGTACATGTCGCTTCCATAATAGTAATGGATAATGTCGATAGCGGAAAAACCGTCATCGCCGAGTGCCTTGGAACCCCACTGGCTCATCCAGTTCGGACAGGTGACGCGCTTGCCGTCACAATACTGGGTCAGTATCGGCTGCCGGACATTCGGACGCGAGAGAAAGCTGTCATAAATCCGGTCGGCTACACGGGAGATGCTGTCATAGATTGTTTTGCCGTACATCCATTTGTGGTCGTAGGCTGTGGAGGAGGTAATCGTAAAATTGTATCCCTTACTTCTATACCATTCTGTAAAGATTCGGTTCAGCGTGAAGGACATGATGGCAAGGATATTGGCTTCAATCGTGCTTTCCGGCCATGTGGAATAGATTTCGCAGCAGGCAACATTTTTGATATAATCCAGATACGGAACATAGTAGTCCTGTGCAGTCGGGTCGGTCGGCACACCGTCATGGACGACAATTGTTTCCGGCACTACGACACGGGAAAGTACGATTTCTCCACTTTCCTGCATAGGCTTTATCTCGGCTTCGGCAATCTTCGGGGGATAGAATTCCCACAATGTATGTCCGCCGATGACGATGGGATTGTAGATTCCGTCTGTGTTTTCCGGTCGTGGCTGCAGGGTGATACTCTGCACACCATCCTCGCCCGAGAAAATCTGGACGCCGGTCACGATGCGCTCGTCATAGCCCGGTGCGCTGATTTTTAGGTTGTATTCGGAGTATGGCTGATTATCGGATGGTTCCATGCTGTATTCAAGCGGAGGAGAGGGAAGGCTGACTGTCTCGGTCTGTCCGCTTTCGTTTGTCGTTATCTGTTCTAAGACGATATTTGGATTTCCTGTGCTTGCAATTTCAATTGTAGCATTTGGCAAAGGGGAATATGTATCCCTTCCGGAGACTGTGACACTCAGATTCCCGGTATCTGTGAAATTTTGATCCATATTATGTTCCTTTTTTTTATCTGTATAATATATGTTGGGATTCTTCAGGTTATGAAAAAAACCTGTTAAGAAAAAACACTTGACAGTATGGGAAAAAGAATGTATGATACACAAGGTTTGTAAATGAAAAACACTTTACAGGTGATTCGAATGGAAAAATTTGTACGTCAGTCGTTGCTCTATGATTTTTACGGAGAATTATTGACGGAGACGCAGAAAAGTATATACGAAGATATTGTAATGAATGACCTGTCTTATTCAGAACTTGCCCGGGAGTATGGCATATCGAGGCAAGGTATCTTTGATATGATGAAACGCTGCGACAAGAAGCTTGAGGGTTATGAGAAGAAGCTGCGGCTTGTCGAGAAGTTTGAAAATGCCAGGGAAAAGGTTGCGGATATACAAAAGCAGATACAGGGTTTGCGTGACCGGAATGAAAATCCTGTACTTGATAAGGAATTTGCGGATATTGATGCCCGGATAACCGGGATGCTCGACGATTTTTAGCCAATATGGAGGGGTTGCATGGCGTTTGATAGTTTGACGGATAAATTGCAGAATGTATTTCGTAAGCTACGCAGTAAAGGAACGATTACAGAGGCGGACGTCAAGGAAGCGATGAAGGAGGTCAAGCGTGCGCTGTTGGAGGCGGACGTAAACTTCAAGGTTGTAAAGCAGTTTATAAATGCTGTCAGTGAGCGTGCGGTTGGTGAGGAAGTCTTAAAGGGTTTAAATCCCGGTCAGATGGTTATCAAAATCGTCAAAGAAGAGATGGATAAGCTCATGGGTTCTGAGACGACAGAGCTAAAGCTGCTTCCGTCGAATGAGATTACAATCATCATGATGTGCGGCTTGCAGGGTGCCGGTAAAACGACAACCGTTGCAAAGCTGGCAGGTCAATATAAGAATAAAGGAAAAAAGCCACTTTTGGTTGCATGTGATGTCTATCGTCCGGCGGCAATCAAACAGTTGGAGATTAATGGTGAGAAGGTTGGTGTTCCGGTATTTAGCATGGGAGACGGACATAAACCGGTCAATATTGCAAAGGCAGCAGTGGAGCATGCTGCGAAAAATGATATCAATTTGGTGTTTCTCGATACAGCAGGACGTCTGCATGTCGATGAAGATATGATGAACGAGTTGGCAGAAATCAAGGAGAACCTGTCAGTTACGTATACGATTCTGACAGTTGATGCGATGACAGGTCAGGATGCAGTGAATGTTGCAACCTCCTTCAATGACAAGATTGGCATTGACGGAGTGATTCTTACAAAGCTTGACGGCGATACGAGAGGCGGTGCTGCACTTTCCATCAAGGCGGTTACCGGCAAACCGATTTTGTATGCGGGAATGGGCGAAAAGCTGACGGATTTGGAGCAGTTTTATCCGGACCGTATGGCAAGCCGTATTTTGGGCATGGGCGATGTTGAGAGTCTGATTGAGAAAGCACAGTTGGCTATCGACGAGGAAAAAGCGAAGGAGATGGAGGAGAAGTTTAAGAAAGCATCCTTCGACTTCAATGATTTTCTCGATCAGATGGACCAGATGGAAAAGATGGGCGGCATGAATGATATCCTGAAAATGATGCCGGGCTTCGGCAGCAGAAAGGAGCTTCGCAATATCCAGATTGAGGATGATGCGATGAAGATGCCGAGAGCTATTATTTTATCCATGACAATGCAGGAGCGCTCCCATCCGGAGATTATCAATCCGAGCCGCAAAAAGAGAATTGCAGACGGCGCAGGAGTTCCAATCAGTGAGGTAAATAAGCTGATTAAACAGTTTGAACAGTCGCGCAAGATGATGAAGCAGATGTCCGGCATGATGGGCGGTAAGCGGAAGGGCTTTAAGCTTCCGTTTGGATTTTAAATTTGATAATAGTGTATCTATTATATAGACGAAAGAATATTTAAGGAGGTGAAATTTGACATGGCAGTAAAAATCAGATTGAGAAGAATGGGATATAAGAAGCATCCTTTTTATAGAGTAATCGTTGCTGATTCCAGATCACCAAGAGATGGTAGATTTATCGAAGAAATCGGAACATATGATCCGAATCAGGAACCGGCATCCGTAAAGATTGACTCTGATGCAGCTAAGAAATGGCTTTCAAATGGCGCTCAGCCTACTGAGACAGTTGCTAAGCTTTTAAAGCAGGCAGGTATCGAGAAGTAAACCAGGGAGGTGTCGGTTATGAAGGAATTAGTGGAACTGATTGCAAAATCCCTCGTTGATTGCCCGGATGAGGTTGTTGTAAATGAGACAATCGATGGAGATACCATTACAATTGAACTGAACGTTGCACCAGATGATATGGGCAAGGTAATCGGTAAACAGGGCCGTATCGCAAAGTCCATTCGTACTGTTGTGAAAGCAGCAGCGTCAAAGGGTGACAAAAAGGTAATTGTTGACATCAAATAATTCTTAAATTCCCGGTGCGCATGCATCGGGAATTGCTATTTTACGAGGAGAATTTATGAGTGAAGATATGTTTCGCATCGGAGTAATTACATCAACGCATGGGTTAAAGGGAGAAGTGAAGGTTTTTCCGACCACAGATGATGTAAATCGCTTCCGTGATTTAAAGAACTGTTATATTCGGACAAAGACCGGAGATGTTCCGGTGGAGAAAAAGACATGTAAGTTTTTTAAGAACATGGTAATTCTCTCCTTTTCTGAATTTAAAGATATAAATGAGATAGAAAAATATAAGGGCTGTGAGCTCTATGTGACAAGAGAGAACGCCGTACCGCTGGAGGAGGATGAATTTTATATTGCGGATGTTATCGGAGCGGAGGTTGTGGAAGATAACGGAAACAGGCTTGGAACGCTAGTGGATGTATTGCAGACAGCGGCAAACGATGTGTTTGTTGTTCAGATGGACGATAGCAGGGAGGTACTGCTTCCTGTGATTAAGGAGTGCGTGCTTGACATTGATGCGGAGAATAAGATAATCCGGGTGCATATGATGGACGGACTGCTTTCATAGTGTGCTGGAGCAAAGGAGTAGGGAATTGTGAATTTTCATATTATGACGCTGTTTCCGGATATGGTACGTTCCGGACTTTCCGAGAGTATAACCGGAAAGGCAATTGAAAAGGGACTCATTCATGTAGATGCAGTCAATATCCGTGATTTTGCAGGTAATCGATACGGACATGTGGATGATTACACATATGGAGGCGGAGCCGGTATGCTCATGCAGGCGGCACCCGTCTATGATGCATATAAGTATGTGATGGGGAATATAGAAAAACGCCGGATGGAGCAGATGGCTGATGTTTCGGATGCCTGTGAAAAAACAGAGGAATTGCCGGGTCACAAAAAGGTGCGTGTGCTCTATATGACACCGCAGGGACAGCCGTTTAAGCAGGCTATGGCAGAGGAATATGCACAGGAGGAGGATTTGATTCTTTTGTGCGGTCATTATGAGGGAATTGATGAGCGGGTGCTTGAGATGATTGTGACAGATTATGTTTCCATCGGTGATTTTGTGTTGACGGGTGGAGAATTGCCGGCCATGATGATTGTGGATGCTGTCAGTCGTCTTGTTCCGGGGGTGCTCGGAAGTGATGAGAGCGCTGTGTATGAGAGCTTTTATGATGGACTTTTAGAGTATCCGCAATACACAAGACCGGAGAATTTTATTGGCAGGCAGGTTCCGGCTGTGCTTTTGTCCGGCCATCATAAAAATATTGAGGCATGGAGGCATGAACAGGCGCTGCTTCGAACGAAGGAACGGAGACCGGACTTGTATGATTTGTATATAAAAGCACATAAAGAATAGCTTGTTTTATTGCCTGTTCTAGTATATAATTTTAAATATATTTACAAAAAGGGAGAAGACAATCATGAAGAAAACATATATTGCAGTACTGACACTTGTATTAGCCTGTGCACTTGCAGGCTGTGGAAAGAAGGAGGAGGCAGAGGATCAGGCAAAGGATGTCAAGACCGATGTGATTGAATTTGTAAATGAGGAGCTGCCGGCTGCAAAAACAGAGCGTGACAGTGCGATTGCAACATATAATGCGTATTTTGCAGAGGGAAGCGAGCAGGATTTGAATGCGTTTAAAGCATCTCTGCATGACAGTGCCATTCCGGCGATGGAAAACTGCATTGCTGCAATCAATGCAATCGAAGTAGATACAGATGAAGTGAGTGATCTGAAAAATGTGTATCTGCAAAGTGTTCAAAAGGAATATGAGGCGATGAAGATGGTTGAGTCCGCAATTGACGGGCAAAATGCAGATTATCTGACACAGGCGGATGGCTTGATTTCAGAAGCAGCTACATTGATGAGTGATTATCAGACAAAGCTTCAGACGATTGCCAATGAGCAGGGAATTGTAGTAAATTAGCAACAAAAAAGAGCTGCCGTGTAAACATTACAGGCAGCTTTTTGTTTGTAAAGGAGCGTGTCTATGGAACAGACGGAAGAAAAGAAAAAACGGAATATAAATGCTGTATCCGGTTATGTATTTCAGAGTCCATTGGATGCAAAGCGAGCGTTAAAGGAACACGAATACATCACAAAACTGAAACGGTCAATAAATCCGGAGAATCTGGAGGAAATGTACCGGATGTATATTAAGCTGACGGAAAAGGGGTATTTTGTCACTCCGATTGGATTTGCATTTTTGCATGAGCTTCGGGAATATCTTTCCAAACAGGGGTATCAGCTGGATGATCAGCCGATTCCGGTTTTATCCAGTTCAAAGGCAGGCGGGGAGGATGAAGCACGTCTTAGAAGAATGTATGAGGTGCTGCTTTTAAAGCAGGAACAATCTGAGGAGACAATAAGTAAGCTGAGTTCGCTCCGTATCCGGCTCATCGTTGCGGTTATTGCATTGGCAATTGTGGTTGTGGGTATGATATTTATCGTGGCATCGAGTGACAATCTCGGATATATCAATGCGGAACAAAAGGTGCTTGACAAATATGCACATTGGGAGGAAGAACTCGACGCACGAGAACAGGAGTTGCTTGAATGGGAAGAGGAATTAAAAAATCAGGCAGAGCAATAAGCATGTGAAAACACACAATTGACATATTTGTGTGTTATCATAGAATCAATTTTAAAATTGGAGGATGCTTATGAACGATATAAAGATATTGGTAGTGGATGATGAGAGCCGCATGCGGAAATTAGTTCGGGATTTTCTTGTAAAGAGTGGGTATTCGGTTGTCGAAGCTGCTGATGGAGAGGAAGCGGTGGACAAATTTATGTCGGATCGGGATATCTCCTTGATTATCTTAGACGTTATGATGCCAAAACTGGACGGATACGGTGTTGCAGAGGAGGTACGAAAGCTTTCGGATGTACCGATTATCATGTTGACGGCAAAGAGTGATGAAAAGGATGAGCTTCGTGGATTTGATTTAGGAATTGACGAATATATCACAAAACCGTTTTCTCCGCGGATTCTTGTTGCACGGGTTGAGGCAGTGCTCAGGCGGAGTGTCGAGGATGCGGAATCCAATCTGATTAGTGTGGATGGAATTGAGATGGATATAGCAGCACACCAGGTTCGTGTAGATGGTGAGCTGGTGGAGTTAAGCTATAAGGAATTTGAACTGCTGAATTATTTCCTTCAAAATCGGGGTGTTGCTCTTTCGAGGGAAAAAATACTCAACAACGTTTGGAATTATGATTATTTTGGAGATGCCAGGACGATTGACACTCATGTAAAGAAGCTGAGAAATAAGCTTGGAAGCAAGGGTGATTATATAAAGACGATTTGGGGTATGGGTTATAAGTTCGAAGCATAAAGCAGTCAATTCCATAAGAGTCAAGATATCTATGATGGTAATCATATTCTGCATATTTATAGTTGCGGCATCCTGGCTGCTGAGCAGTTATGTATTAGGCGGTGTGTTTCTATACAGCGTTAAGAATAATCTGATTGCCACATATAATTCCTGTAATGCTTTGTTTCAGGGAGAAAACAGCAGTGCATTTGATAACGGAGATTTGTTCGGTCAGATCAGCAATCCGCAAGATGCAGTTGTCATGATTGTAGATTCGGATGAAGGCAAGCTGTATACGTCCATCAACGATGAAGGACAGATGATGGAAAGTATGCGCAGTCTTTTGCGCAGCATACAGAGCGAGGACAATGAGGCGAGATTTCAGAAGGGGCAGTATATTATCCGGAAAAATCATGATACGATTACAAATGCGGATTATTATGATCTGATCGGACGTTTGGATAATGGTTATGATGTGCTGCTTCGAACACCGATTGCGCGTGTGGAGAGTGTCATGAAGGTCATGACACGTCTTTTTGTGTATGTCTGTATCGGTCTTTTAGTATTCGGTTCGATGTTCATTCTTTTGTTCAGTAACATATTTACAGCGCCGATTAAACGGATGTCGAAGGCGGCAACGCGTATGGCACAGCTTGATTTTGACGTACGGATTCCGGTTCGCAGTAATGATGAAATCGGTGAGCTTGGCAGCAGTATGAATGAGATGTCGGAAAAGCTCGAGCAGACGATTTCAGAGCTGAAAGCAGCGAATCTGGAATTGGAACGAGATATTGAGGAGCGGAAGAAGATTGATGATATGCGAAAAGAATTCCTGTCCCATGTATCACATGAGCTGAAGACGCCGATTGCACTTATTCAGGGCTATGCGGAAGGCCTTAAAGATAATCTGTTTGATGATGCGGAAAGCCGTGAGTTTTATACGGATGTCATCATAGATGAATCCCATAAGATGAACACGATGGTAAAGCGTCTGCTTACTTTGAATGAGATTGAATTCGGAGATTCCAAGCTGAATATTGAACGGTTTGAACTGGTCGGATTTATCAATTCGATTATCGCTTCAACGAAGATTCTTGCAGAGGATAAAAATACAAAGATTATATTTGAGGAAACCGAGCCGGTCTATGTGTGGGCGGATGAATATATGATTGAAGAAGTGTTCACGAATTACCTGACGAATGCGATTCATTATGTAAGACAGGATGGCGAGATACGTGTAGGTATCAAACATCTTGGAAAGAATGTGCGCGTCTGGGTTTACAATCAGGGTGACCATATTGCAGACGAGGATATTGGTCGCGTCTTTGAAAAATTTTATAAGGCAGATAAGGCGAGAACAAGAGAATATGGCGGAAATGGCATTGGTCTTTCGATTGTTGCAGCGACTATGGAGGCGCATGGGAAGGACTATGGTGTCGAGAATGTGGCGGATGGTGTGTTATTTTTCTTTGATTTGGATGCTAATGTGCTTGCCGATAATGAAAAATAGTGGTAAAATCAATCTATGAGACTTAAAAGTAAACAACAATTAAAAAAGCGAATTGCAGCAATTATCCTGTCTATTGCCTTGCTCTGCACAACCGGATGTGCACAGGTGGTAGAGCTTACCGATGAGGAAAATCATCTGATTGCAGAGTACGCAGCGGAGCTGATGCTGAAATATGATCGAAATTATAAGCAGCGATATAATCCGGACGATATTGAGGAGACAACAACAGAAGTAACGACGGAGACTGCGACTGAGACGGAAGCAACGACAGAAACGGAGGCACCGACGACAGAGGCAGAGGATGTCAATACATCGGAAGCACCGCAGACATCGGAGCAGCCGGTTTCTGAGAATGTAACGGCAACTGTAGATTCAGATTTTGATATAGCAGCATTTGCAGGAGAGAATCGTGTTTCTGTTCAATATTCGTACTATATGATTGCAGACAGCTATCCGTCTTATGATCAGGATGGTGTGTATATGGAGATAGAAGCACCAGAAGGGTATAAGCTCCTTGTATTAAAGTTTGAGATTTCAAACAAAACAAACGAACCACAGGATATTGATCTTTACAGCAAGGATATCGATTACAGCATTATTGTTGACAATGCTCGCAAGACGAAGCAGATGCTTACGATTCTGATGGATGATTTATATACATATGAAAAAACGATTGATGCAAGCAGCATAGAGGAAGTCGTTCTTCTATATACGCTTTCGGATTCTGTTGCGGACAATCTGAGTGACTTAAAGCTTCAGGTTCAATATGGAGATACGAGTGCTGTATTGCAGTTACAATAAAAGCGGGGCAACGAAAAGGAGGGTACATATGGATACAAATATTTTATTGGAAAGCGGAACAAACGAGCTGGAAGTGCTTGAGTTTGTGATATATGGAAATCATTACGGAATCAATGTTGAAAAGGTACGGGAGATTTTACAGTATCAGGAGATAACGCCGATTCCGAATTCACATCCATGTATCGAAGGTATTTTTATGCCGCGTGGAGATATCATTACAGTTATTGATTTGTTTCAGACTCTTGGATTTTCACATACAGACCGGGCAAATGATTTTTTGATTATTACGAATTTCAACAGCTTAAATATAGCCTTTGATGTGGAGTCGGTAGTTGGAATCAGCCGTGTATCATGGAAGGATGTAGTCAAGCCGGATGCAACGGTGAGCGGACCGGGAACCGGTATTGCGACGGGTATCATAAAGAAGCAGGATAATCTGCTGATTATTCTTGACTTTGAACGAATTGTGGAGAGTATTTGTCCGGAGACAAGCTTGAAGGTGTCACAGGTGACAGAGCTTGAAAGCAGAGAGAGAAATGATATTCCGATTCTGCTTGCTGAGGATTCCATGATGCTTTGTAAATTGATTGAGGATTCCCTTCACAAAGCGGGTTATACAAAGCTTATCATCAAGAATAACGGACAGGAAGCATGGGATTATCTTTGTGAACTCAAGAAAAACAATGGTGTTGAGTATGGTGCGAAATGTCTGATTACGGATATTGAGATGCCGCAGATGGATGGTCATCATCTTATCAAATTGATTCGGGATACGGAGGGCTTAAAGCAGATTCCAATCGTTATTTTCTCCTCGCTGATAAACGAGGATATGAAACGAAAGGGTGATTTGCTCGGTGCGGATGCACAGATAAGCAAACCGGAGATAGGACAGTTAGTCGGAATTCTGGACAAACTGGTGGCAAGCCAGATATATGGATAAAAGCAATGCGGAATGCCGGCAGGAAAACCTGTCGGCATATCATTTTTATAAATACAATATGAGGTGAGAGACGTGGATTTAAAAAGTACCGGAAAAACAAAAGAGGAAATAAAAGAGCTTTATAACACTTATTTTTATGAGACGTTTGCGCGCTTTGATTTTGTGGCAGATCAGGGTGAGGACGATTATATCATAGATGAGAATGGCAGAAGGTATCTGGATTTTATGGCTGGAATTGCAGTCAATTCTGCCGGTCACTGTAATAAAAAGGTCGTGGAGGCTATTCGTGAGCAGTGCGGACAGCTTATGCATGCGTCGAACTATTGCTATACTGTGCCACAGGCAATGCTTGCGGAACGTGTATGCAAGGCAATCGGTATGGAGAAAATATATTATCAGAATTCCGGTGCAGAGGCGAACGAAGTGATGATTAAGCTTGCCAGAAAATACGGAAAGGACAATTACGGTCCAAACCGTTATCATATTGTGACCGCAAAGAACAGCTTTCATGGACGGACGCTTGCAACACTTGCGGCGACCGGTCAGCCGGGAACGGCGATACAGAACAACTATGATCCGCTGATTCCGGGATTCTCTTACGCGGAGTTTAACAATTTAAAGTCCTTTGAGGATGCCTGCACCAAGGATACGATTGCAATTATGGTGGAGCCTGTGCAGGGTGAAGGCGGCGTGATTCCTGCGACAGAGGAATTTTTAAAGGGGCTTCGGAAGCTTTGTGACGAACGGGATATGCTGCTTCTTTTTGATGAAGTACAGACCGGATGGGGACGTACCGGAAGTCTTATGGCATTTATGGGTTATGGTGTAAAACCGGATTGTGTCAGTATGGCAAAAGCGATGGGCGGCGGTATGCCGATTGGTGCTATGTGTACGAGTGCAAAGCTTGCACTTACATTCGGCCCGGGAGCACACGGAAGTACGTATGCCGGAAATCCGGTGGCGTGTGCCGCAAGCTATGCACAGATTGGTGAGATTATAGATGAAAAGCTTCCGGAAAATGCAGATAAGGTTGGCGCTTATTTCCGTGAGAAACTGAGCAAGCTTCCTTGCGTGAAAGAGGTGCGTGGCCGAGGTCTGATGATTGGGGTTGAATTTGAAAAAGACATTGCAACGGATGTAAAGTATCGTGCATCAGAGGAAGGCTTGTTGATTACGGCAGTGCGGCCGACGGTAATTCGTCTTGTACCTCCACTTAATGTGACAGAGGCTTTGTGCGATGAGGCATATACCATTTTGGAAAAAGTGATTACACCGCTTGTATAATCTACATATGAGGTTAAGAAGACGGGATTTGGATATAATCCTTATATAAACAGGAGGTATGGAAGAATGAAACGAACAAATGCGTGGACAACCTATAATAAAAAACAGGTGTCTGAGCTTGAAAAGCTTTGTAAAAATTATCTGAGGTTTTTGGACAAAGGAAAAACAGAACGCGAATGTGTGAAGCAGATTGTGAAGCAGGCAGAGGAAAAGGGCTATGTCAGTCTGGCAGAGGCAGTCAAGTCGAAAAAGAAGCTTGCAGCCGGTGATAAGGTATATACGGTTTGTATGGATAAGACAATTGCTTTATTTCAGATAGGAAAACAAAAGCTGGAAAAAGGCATGAACATTTTGGGAGCACATATTGATTCGCCACGTATGGATGTTAAGCAGAATCCACTTTATGAAAAAGAAGATTTTGCATATCTTGATACACATTATTACGGTGGTATCAAAAAGTATCAATGGGTTGCACTCCCGCTTGCTCTGCATGGAGTCGTTGTGAAAAAGGATGGAACAAAGGTTACAGTGGAAATCGGTGAGGATAAGGACGATCCGGTATTTTGTGTGACGGATTTGCTGATTCATCTTGCGGGTGAGCAGATGGAGAAAAAGGCAAATAAGGTGATCGAGGGAGAAAATCTCGATATTCTTGTCGGCAGCCGGCCGCTTCCGGACGAGGAAAAGGACGCGGTGAAGGAAGGAATATTAAAGCTTTTGAAAGAGAAGTATGACATGACCGAGGAAGATTTTATGTCTGCGGAGATAGAAGTTGTCCCGGCGGGTCATGCGAAGGAGGCTGGTCTTGACAGAAGTATGGTTATGTCATATGGACAGGATGACAGAGTTTGTGCATTTACGTCTTTAGCTGCGATGCTTGAGGTTGAGGGTGTAGAAAAGACAACCTGCTGTCTGCTTACGGATAAGGAGGAAATCGGCAGTGTCGGTGCAACCGGTATGCAGTCACGCTTCTTTGAAAATTCGACGGCAGAGCTGATGCATGCCATGGGACAGTTTGATGAGCTTTCACTGCGGAGATGTCTTGCAAATTCCAGTATGCTTTCCTCGGATGTGAATGCGGCGTATGACCCTTTGTATGCCAATGCATTTGAAAAGAATAATGCTTCTTATTTCGGAAGAGGTGTTGTGTTCAGTAAGTTTACGGGTTCGAGAGGAAAATCCGGAAGCAACGATGCAAACGCAGAGTATATTGCGAGAATCCGCCAGATGATGGATAAAAATGAGGTCTGCTATCAGACTGCAGAACTCGGGAAAGTGGATATCGGCGGCGGCGGAACAATCGCCTATATCCTGTCATTGTACGGTATGGAGGTTATTGACTGCGGAGTTGCCGTACTGAATATGCATGCACCTTGGGAAGTGACTTCCAAGGCAGATATTTATGAAGCATACAAATGTTATAAAGTATTCTTGAGAGAAGCCTGATGTTAAAAAATAAAACCTTTCAAAAAAGAACAGCAGAAATAATGGCATTCCTTATGGTATGCCTTTTTCTGCTGTCTTCTTATTCTATGCCGGTAAAGGCAAAGGATTCATTTCTTGCCGGATACATACAGACTGTTTACAATCAGAAAAACGGAATCGGGAGCAATGAAATAAACTGCCTGTATCAGTCCTCGACCGGGTATGTATGGGCAGGTACGGATGGCGGACTTTACCGTACAAACGGCTCGGGCTTTCAGAGTATTGATTTGTGGGATACAGAGCGGACGGATTTGTACTCCATTAACTGTATCACGCAGGATCAGCAGGGCAGGATGTGGATTGGTACAGACAATTATGGCTTGTTCTATATTGCAGATGGTGAAAATCATCATTTGCAGGAAGAATATTATGCCGGAACGAAGACGATTCTGGATATTGCCGAGACTGAGGACGGAACGATTTATGTTGCCTGTGTGACAGGTCTGTATACGATTGAAGCAGTACAGGATACTATGCGGACAGATGATTCCGCGTTTTGTCTTCAGCCATATCAGGATGAGGAAATAGCAGGGACAGAGTTTCGTGAAATCACGGCAAAGGGCAATGAAATCTGGGGAATCACCGGAAACAGTATTTGTGTGTTTGACGCAGATGAGAAAAAACAAGTACTTCATATGTCAGAGGAAATCAGTGATGAGCTGTCGACTATCGAGGTATGCGGAGAAGCTGTCTATGTCGGAACGAGTGGAAGAGATGTTCTTGTCTATCAGAATGAAAATTCCCAAAAGGCATATGTTGCAGGTTTAGATGGAATCAATGAATTTATGCAGGATGAATCCGGTCGTATCTGGGTCTGCGCCGATAATGGTTACGGATATTTTGACGAACAGTATAATTTTGTGCATATCAATGACAGCCAGATTGATACTTATATATCCGGTATGATTCAGGATTATGAAGGAAATTATTGGATTGCATCCTCACGTGTCGGGCTTCTTTTGCTTACGAAAAGCAAATTTACCGATTACAACATGGAAATCGGCATGTCGGAAACGATGGTCAATGCAGTTTATGAATATATGGGAAGGAAATATATAGCAACAGAGGAAGGACTCTCTATCTATAATTCTAAGGATGAGCTGCAGACAAACGAATTGACGGAAATGCTGAAGGACGTGAGTGTGCGGCATATCATTGCAGATAAAAACGGCACAATCTGGATATCGACATACAGAAAGTATGGAGTGTTAAAGTATGAAAAAAATGGCACGATAACAAGCTTTGGACGCTATAACGGACTTCCCGGTACGGCAATCAACTGCACGCTTCCGCTAAGGGATGGCAGGATTGCGGTTGCAACGACAGAGGGTGTTGCCATTATGGACGAAATGGGAAATGTCGAGAAGGTCTACGGAAGCGGAACGGCACTCTCCGAAGTAAATGTACTCAGCCTGTTTGAGACGGAGCAGGGAAATGTGCTGGCAGGAACGGACGGCTCCGGTATCTTCTATATCGACAGGGCGGCGAATAATTTATTGAATTATAATATAGAGGATGGATTAAATTCCGATGTTGTTACCTGCTT
This sequence comes from uncultured Bacteroides sp., assembly GCA_964563955.1. Classification (GTDB taxonomy): domain Bacteria; phylum Bacillota; class Clostridia; order Lachnospirales; family Lachnospiraceae; genus Coprococcus_C. Next base: position 54,479 of record CAZLZH010000004.1, read on the forward strand.
TACGCAGGGAGAACAGGGAGTCTGGATTGGTACGGACAGTGGAGTCTGTTTTTACAACGAAGCCTTTCGTATAATCAGTAATGTGGAATATTCAAACAGCGTGTATGATATTGTGATTGAGGATGGCTCGGTTTGGATTATCGGCTCTATGGGTGTGCTTCGGACCTCAGAGGATGAGCTGCTTGGAAGCAATGGGATTTCCGGAAGATATTATGCAACGGGGGATGGACTTACCAAGACAATCAATACGACCGGAAATGTCTGTATTGACAGAACCGGAAGGATGTATATTTGCTGCAATGAAGGTATTTCCGTATTGGATACAGGAAATATATGGCTGAATGAGGTTCAGCCAAAGATTAAGGTAACAAAAATCGATATTGACGGCGAAATATATGAGTTTGATGACTTAAATGATGGGCTGGTTATTCAAAGTGATACTTCTAAAATTACGATTGAGTTCGCTGTATTTTCCTATCAGAACCGAGGGAATATGAAGGTGGAGTATTCGCTTTCCGGCTTTGATTCGGCACCGACGCAGCTATCCGGTAATGATGTGCTTCAGGCAGTCTATACAAATCTGGACGGCGGTGTCTACCGTTTTAATATCAGTGCATACAATGGAGATGGGACGCCGTGTGCGGAACCACTCTCGTTTGTGATTGAAAAAGAAAAAAGAATGCTGGAAAGCCCGGTTGCAAGAATCATATTAATCTTTATTATATTAATCGGCTTTTTGCTGCTTGTGTTTGTTGTTTTCCGTGTGCGGAAGCTGCTGAAAACAAAAACCTCTGCCTTAGAGCAGCTCTCGAAGGAGCATGAGGAAGTCGTAAAGACCAGTACGGCGAAGAACGATTATTTTGCCAATATGAGTAATGAAATCAAGACGCCGATTCACGCTATGATGGTAAAAGCGGACGAGCTTTTGCATATGATTGATGCAGACTCTCCGTATCGAAATGAAATACAGGGAATCTATGAAATCGGAAATGATATTCTGGCAAGTGTGGACGATATTGTCCTGCTTGCAAAGCTTGAATCAGGGCGTATTGAGATAGAGGAGAGCAGTTATGCGGTTTCGGATTTGGTAGCTGAGCTCTCAGAGATGGCACTGCAGCAGCTTGCAGAAAAATCTGTCAAGTTTTTCGTTGAAATCAGTGAAAATGTCGTGGATAATCTAATCGGAGATTCGGACAAGATACGAAGCATTCTTGTGAGGCTTCTCGACAATGCTATCCGCTATACAAAGCAGGGAAGTATTACATTGTCAGTTGACAGTTACGATTATACAGATTATGCAAATCAGGATGTCTTGAGTTTAGTATTTACGTTGTCGGATACGGGAATTGGTATTCAGGAGGAACGTCTGGATACAATCTTTAATCTGTACGAGACGGGAGATGGCACAAAGAGCAATGCACATTCGGGACATGGGGTTGGTCTTGCCATCGCAAAAGGATATGCAGATATTTTATCGGCAGATTTGTCGGTGGAGAGTGTATATGGCTCAGGTTCGACCTTTGTGCTGTCAATCGATCAACGGCCGGCAGTAAAGCTCAGCAGCGGACAGGTTGTTGCCAAGATTGAGGATACCGTGTCCAAGGAGGATGCGGAGAAGCTTTGGCTTCCTGAGGTATCGGCACTGCTTGTTGATGACGATGATGTCAGCATTGAAGTAAGCAGAAAAGTACTTTCTGCCTTCGAGATGAAATTGGATGTGGCAACGTCCGGTCTTGGCGCGATTGATATGGTATTAAATCATGATTATGATGTCGTATTTATGGATTTATCAATGCCGATTATGAACGGAATAGAGGCTATGCAGGAGATTCGGGATTTGGATGGAAGCAAGTATGCAATCCTGCCGATCATTGCTTTAGATCCGGATGCGATAGAGGGAAATCGAAGCAGCAATCTTTCGGCGGGCTTTACGGACAGTATTGTAAAGCCGATTGAGCTTCAAAGAGTGGCGGCGATATTGAAGGATTGTCTGCCGCAGGATAAGCTGCAGGAGCGGTCGGATGACATTCGTTTATTGATTGAAGGCTCCCGGTTTGGTCAAGGTCTTATGCGTCTTTCGGAATCAATTGATGTGGAGGGCGCGATACAGAAAATCGGTGGCAGTATCGAGGTATATAACAAGCTGATTCATGTATTTTATACACAGAATAAAGAAATCGCACAGACGCTTGCGGAGAAGTCAACACGCGATATTCGTGGATTTAAGCTGCGGGTTCATTCAATCCGTACACTCGCAAATTGTATTGGGGCTTATGACCTTGCAAAAAATGCTGTGCGAATGGAAACATCTATCAATGTCGGCAAGCGGGATCAGTTAAAACAGAATCTGCGCGGGTTTATCGATGAATTGGTAAACTTACTACTTGTACTGGAAGATTATGAACATTTTGCAAATGAAGTATCCGGTATGACCGATGAGGAATATGCTGAGAAAATGGCACAGCAAAAGTCAGAGGCAGAGACCGTGGATGAATCGGAGGCAGAAACTGCAAATCCTGTAGAGCAAGAGCCTGCAATTATTGATATAGCAGTGTTAGAGCAAATATGTGCGGATGTGGAGCAATCTGATTATGAACATGCAAAACTGCTGCTTTCACAGTTGGTTGATGTAGGATATGATGGAGAAAACGGAGAGTTTTTGGAGGCACTTGCAGGGCTTGTGCAGGAAAAAAAGGCAGCCGACGTGGAGGAGCTTGTAAATACCTATAAGGATTTGAAACTGTAAGCAGCAAAAAGGGAAGGCTGGAAGGAGGAATCAGCATGTATATTACACTTTCCGGTGAGAAAAAGGAAATTCCGGATAACACGACAATTGTAGAGCTGATCAGCATGGAGAAAATGGAAACGCCGGAGTATGTTATGGTTGCGGTTAATGATGATTTTATCGAGCGTAATGCATTTACAAAAACGATTCTTTTTGAAGGGGATTGCGTGGAATTCCTCTCTTTTATGGGAGGGGGCTGATGAATATGGAATTTGATATAGTCCGGCAGGAACGGTACAAGCGGCATTTTATGCTGGAAGAAATCGGCGAGGAAGGACAGAAACGGCTGCTTAAGAGCAAGGTGCTGATTATTGGCGCAGGCGGGCTTGGTTCGCCTGCCGCTTTGTATCTGGCAGCCGCAGGTGTCGGAACGATTGGCATTGTGGATGGCGATGTGGTCGATTATTCGAATTTACAGCGTCAGATATTGCATAGTACGGCAGATGTCGGAAGAGCAAAGGTGGAATCTGCAAAGGAGAGCCTTGCCGCCATCAATCCGGATGTTCAAATAAAGACATATCATGAATTTGTAACGGAGGATACGATAGGGAAAATCATCGAGGCGTATGATTTTGTGATTGATGCAACGGACAATTTTGAAACCAAATTTTTGATAAATGATGCCTGTGTCCGTTTGGAAAAGGCATTTTGCCACGGCGGTCTGCAGAAGACAAAGGGACAGCTTATGACTTACATACCGGGAGCGCCGTGTTATCGGTGTGTGTTTCAGGAGCCGCCGGGGGATGCTGTGCCGGCAGGGACCGGTATCATCGGTGCTGTGTGTGGTGTAATCGGAAGCGCTCAGGCACTGGAAGCGATTAAATATCTGCTTGGAAAAGGGGATTTGCTGACCGGAAGGCTGCTTACCTTTGATGCGATGCGGATGCAGAGTCATATAATCAAGCTTCCGAAAAACCTGAAGCCATGTCCGGTATGTCTTGAGAAAAATAAAATCATAAAATAAGGAGAGTTTATGTACGATTTAATTATTGTAGGCAGCGGTCCCGCGGGACTGTCGGCTGCGATTTATGCAAAGAGAGCCATGCTCGATACAATCGTGATTGAAAAGGCGGTATTCAGCGGAGGACAGATTGTAAATACGGAGCGGGTTGACAATTATCTTGGGTTATATGGTAAAAGTGGGTACGATTTAGCCGTTACATTCAGGGAGCATGCCGACAAGCTCGGTGTGCAGTTTGTAAATGGATGTGTGCAGAAGCTTGATGTAGCCGGTTTTGTTAAAGAGGTGGAATTGGAGGATGGAACAATCTATCAGGCAAAAGCGGTGATTTTAGCGACCGGTGCAAAACATAAGACACTTGGTGTGTCGGGAGAAAATCAATTTCGACAGGCAGGCGTATCATACTGTGCAACGTGTGACGGAGCGTTTTACAAAAATCAGGATGTGTGCTGTGTCGGTGGCGGCAATATCGCTTTAGAGGATGCTATGTATCTTGCAAGACAATGTAAAAAGGTTTATCTGATTCACAGACGGGACAGCTTCCGCGGAGAAAAGATTTTGCAGGAGGAAGTGAGACGTACTGCGAATATTGAGTTTTTGCCGTTCTCGGAGGTTCGGGAAATCATTGGGGATGACAGGGTGCGGCAAGTACGAGTGGAAAATAATCAGACAGGTGAGGAAAAGCTGCTTTCCGTATCCGGTGTATTTCTTGCAATCGGCATGGAACCGGAGACATCGTTCGTGCCAGAAGAAATCGCATGTGATAAAGCGGGTTATATTATGGCAGGTGAGGATTGCAGAACGAACGTTGCAGGTGTCTATGCGGCAGGTGATGTGCGTACAAAGCCTCTCAGACAGTTGGTGACGGCTGTATCGGATGGTGCTGTTGCAGTACATTCTGCCGAGCATGATTTGACGAAGAGTCATGTGGAGTGAAACGATTGGCGATACCTGCTATATGAGGAGGAACTGGTATGGATGACAGATTGCCGGAGATAATAAGAGAAGAACAGAATATAGAAGCCGAGTCAGCGGGAGATACCTACCATCTGGATGTCGAAGAGAGCATACGCAAACGCTTCCGCAAGAAAATATGGTGTAAATTTACAAAGGCAATCAATGAATACGAGCTTGTAAAACCAAATGATAAAATTGCAGTCTGTATATCCGGCGGGAAAGACTCTATGCTGATGGCAAAGCTCTTTCAGGAGTTAAAGCGCCATAATAAGTTTCCGTTTTCCGTTGAATTTTTGGTGATGGATCCGGGATACAGTCCGGCGAATCGGCAAGCAATTGAATCAAATGCCGAAAAGCTGCACGTACCGATTACGATTTTTGAATCCGATATATTTGAGTCTGTCTTTCATGTGGAAAAATCTCCTTGCTATCTGTGTGCGAGAATGCGGCGGGGACATCTTTACAGTAAGGCGAAGGAGCTTGGCTGTAATAAAATTGCGCTTGGGCATCATTATGATGATGTAATCGAGACAATTTTGATGGGAATGCTTTACGGTGCGCAGGTTCAGACGATGATGCCGAAGCTGCACAGTACGAATTTTGAAGGTATGGAATTGATTCGTCCGCTTTATCTTGTGCGTGAGGAGGATATCAAGGTGTGGAGAGATTTCAATCATCTGCATTTCCTGCAATGTGCTTGCAGATTTACGGAGAATTGTTCCTCGTGTGATACGGATGAACAGAGTGCTTCAAAGCGTTTGGAGGTAAAGCGGCTTATAAGGGAATTAAGGAAGAACAATCCGTTTGTGGAGGGAAATATATTTAAGAGTGTGGAAAATGTAAATCTCAGTACAGTTATTGCGTATAAACAGGATGGAGTGAAGCATCATTTTCTGGATTCCTATGACGAATAGAGACATCTTTTCATGACTATTGACAAATACCCCCTATAGGTATAATATAAATACCTAATAGGGGTATTTTTATACAATGAAAAGAATGGAGTGATTGAGTATGGGAAACAATATAAAAACAACACAAGGTTCTGAAGGTGAGAACAATGTCTGTATGCATTCTGCACAGCGGCATAAGGAGCGCAGTGAGAAAGAAAAAAAGGATTTGATGAACCGGTTGAAGCGTATTGAAGGGCAGGTGCGAGGCATTGAAAATATGTTGGATAAGGATGTGTATTGTGCTGATATTCTGACGCAGGTTCAGGCGGTTTCATCGGCACTCAACAGTTTTAATAAGGTGCTTTTGGGCAATCACATAAAAACCTGTGTGGCGGATAATATCCGAAAGGGTAATGACGAGGTGATTGATGAGCTTGTTGTACTTACGCAAAAGCTGATGAAATAATATAAGCCTTAGCGGATGGTGCGGGGTGTTTGCTGAAGGCAAATTATGTATGAGCGGATGTTCCGGGAAAAGGAGGACAGAAATGGAACAATATCAGGTTACAGGAATGAGCTGTGCGGCATGCAGTACGCGCGTGGAAAAGGCTGTGTCAGAGGTTGAGGGTGTGACGGCGTGTGCGGTCAGTCTGCTTACCAATTCTATGCGAGTCGAGGGAACGGCATCCTCTGAGCAGGTTATAAGGGCTGTGGAAAAGGCGGGCTACGGGGCTTCAAAAAAAGGAGAAGATAAAACGGCGCAGTCGTCGACATCTGATATGGAGGAATTGGAGGATAAAGAGACACCAAAGATGAAAGCAAGACTTTGGACATCGGTAATTCTTCTGCTTCCGCTTATGTATGTTTCGATGGGGCATATGATGTGGGATTTTCCGCTCCCTGCGTTTTTTGAGGGAAATCCGATAGCAATCGGGCTGGTGCAATTACTTTTTACAATTGCAATCATGATTGTGAATGGAAAATTCTTTATAAATGGTTTTAAAGGATTAAGACATGGTGCTCCGAATATGGATACACTTGTGGCACTCGGCTCTTCTGCATCGTTTGTATATAGTGTTTATGCACTCTTTGCCATGTCGGATGCCATAATGAATGGCAGGGATGCCATGCCGTATATGCATGAATTTTATTTTGAAGGCGCAGCCATGATACTCACCTTGATTACAGTAGGTAAGACGCTGGAGGCATATTCGAAGGGAAAGACGACCGGTGCGTTAAAAGGACTTATGCGTCTGCGCCCGGAGACGGCTGTGCTCCTTCGTGATGACGAGGAAGTAACTGTCGACATTGCACAGGTTAAAATCGGAGACCGCTTTGTCGTGCGGCCGGGCGAGGCAATTCCGGTCGATGGCATCGTGCAGGAGGGAGTCAGTGCAGTCGATGAGTCGGCGCTTACCGGAGAAAGTATACCGGTCGATAAGCAGCCGGGCGACAGTGTATGTGTAGCGACGATGAATCAATCGGGATTTCTTGTATGTGAGGCAACGCGTGTCGGAGAAGATACAACGCTTGCGGGAATTATTCGGATGGTGAGCGATGCGGCGGCGACAAAAGCACCGATTGCAAAGGTGGCAGACCGGGTATCCGGTGTATTTGTGCCGGTCGTAATCGGAATTGCAATCGTTACGTTTGTTGTCTGGATGCTGGTTGGTCAGACGGTTGGATTTGCACTTGCAAGAGCAATCTCTGTGCTTGTCATCAGCTGTCCGTGTGCACTTGGACTTGCAACACCGGTTGCCATCATGGTCGGAAACGGAGTGGGAGCGAAAAACGGGATCCTGTTCAAAACGGCGGAAGCATTGGAGCAAACCGGAAAAGTAACAATCGTTGCTCTTGATAAGACCGGAACAATTACAAAGGGTGAGCCGACGGTGACCGATTGGTATGTGACGGAGAATACGACACAGGAGGAGCTGATGCGTGCGGCATATGCATTGGAGCAAAAAAGCGAGCATCCTCTGGCAAAAGCCGTGCTTGCGTGGGGAGATAAGCAAAACATTTCCGTGGAAGCAGTGGAGGAGTTTCAGGCGGTTGCAGGAAACGGACTTACAGGTATGCGGGAGAAAACGCGGTTGTCCGGCGGAAACTGGACATATATTGCCGCGCAGGTTGTATCGGACGAGAAAGAGAAGGAACAATGTAAGGCTTCGGCAGAAGCCTATGCATCGCAGGGAAAGACACCGCTGTTTTTCTGTGCAGATGGGAAGCTGCTCGGCGTTGTAGCGGTTGCGGATGTGATAAAGGAGGAGAGTCCGGAGGCAATCCGCAGATTAAAGGATATGGGCTTTTCTGTAGTCATGCTGACCGGTGACAATGAAAAGACCGCACATGCGATTGGTGCACAGGCAGGTGTGGATGAGGTAATCGCCGGAGTTATGCCGGAAGAAAAGGGAGCTGTGATAGCAAAATTGCAGCAAAAAGGCAAGGTGGCTATGGTCGGGGACGGAATCAATGATGCACCGGCGCTTACCAAAGCGGATATCGGAATAGCAATCGGGGCAGGTACGGATATTGCGATGGATGCGGCAGATGTTGTATTGATGAACAGTAATCTTTCGGATGTGCCGACAGCAATCCGATTAAGTCAGGCAACGCTTCGAAATATCCATGAAAATTTGTTCTGGGCATTTATTTATAATGTCATTGGGATTCCGCTTGCGGCGGGCGTATTTACAGGCTTGTTTGGCTGGGCGTTAAATCCGATGTTTGCAGCAGCGGCGATGAGCTTATCCAGCGTGTGTGTTGTGACGAATGCCTTGAGGCTGAATCTCTTCTCACCGAAGAAAGATGGAAAAGTGAAAAGGCAGAGACTCTTGGCAGAAAATGATATAGAAAAAATGAAGAAGGAAGAAAACGGAGGTAATAAGATGGAGCAGATTACAGCAAATGTAGATGGAATGATGTGCAAAATGTGTGAAAAGCACATGAATGAGATGGTGGAATCCGTATTTCATGCAAAGGAGGTAACATCTTCGCATGAGAATAAGGAGACGATTATTGTAACAGACCAGGACTTTGATGAAGAAAAATTCCGGGCGGAGGTAGAAAAGCTGGGCTACAAGGTACTCGGAATCACACGGAAGGAGTACGAGGGATAGTCAGAACCGGAATATCGGAAGTAAAATGACAGGAAATCAACGCTCTTTTATGTTTGTCGAAGAATTTACTTTATGTGAAGCTGAATTTGTGTTAGTATTAGCAGTATATTAGGAAAGTCGGGATACAGATGATGGATGAACATAAAAAAGAAGAGATGGAAGTCATACGACAGGAGATTGAAAATCATATAGAAGAAAAGAAACAGATATACGAGGAGAAAAAGAAGGAGGCAAAGGAAAAGAAAAGCCGCGTTCGACAATATTTTCGTAGTGTGTTTTACATGCGGGATGATACGATGATGTCCTATGAGGATATTGACACGATGATGCGGGAACAGACGGTAATTCACGGGGCAAATATGTGGATTCTTATGCTTGCGATTCTGATTGCTTCCATCGGATTAAATGTCAACTCCACAGCGGTTATTATCGGTGCGATGCTGATTTCACCGCTCATGAGTGGTATCTTATCTATGGGATATTCGATTGCAGTAAGAGATTTGGATTTGCTGAAGCATGCATTTGTCCGGTTTATGACACAGGTAGTAATCAGTCTGATTACGGCGACGATTTATTTTATGATTTCGCCGATGACGACGGCAACGCCTGAGATGATTGCACGAACATCACCGACTTTGTATGATGTTTTGATTGCTTTGTTTGGTGGATTTGCCGGCATGATCGGTCATACGCGGAAAAAACATTCCAATGTTATACCGGGTGTTGCGATTGCGACTGCACTTATGCCGCCTTTGTGTACGGCAGGCTACGGAATTGCGACAAGACAGTTGAATTTCTTTTTGGGTGCATTTTATTTATTTATCATTAATACAATGTTTATCGCTGTTTCCACGGCAATCGTTACGCTTATTTTGCGCGTACCATATCACAAGAGCATCAGTGCAAAAAGTCAGCGCCGCGTCAATGGAATCATTCTTACGATTGTAATTATAGTCGTGATACCGAGTGCGTATATCGGTGCAAAAACGATACATGATTCTGTCATTGACACGAATATATCAAAATATTTGGAGGAAGAATTTGCATTTCCGGATACACAGGTTGTAAAGATGGAAACAGATCGGGATAGGAAGATTATTTCGGTATCGCTGATTGGAAATACATTGACTGATGACATGCTTGTAAGTCTGGAAGAGGATTTAGCAGATTATAACCTTTCGGATTATAAGCTGAAGGTCACACAGAATGTATTGCGTGAGGACAGTGAGAACAGTGACAAGGTGACGATTGTTGTGCAGGAAAATACAATTGAGTCGTTGAAGCAGGAAATGCAGGAACAGGTAGAGCAGATAGAGAGCCTGGAGTCAGAACTTTCTGAAAAAGAAGCACAGATTGCGTCTTATGAGGAGCTGCAAAAGGATATTCAGTCTGTAGCAGAGCATGCAGAGCAAATATATCCGCATCTTTCAAATTGCCACGTCGGGATTGTGTACGAGGATAAAAAAGAAATCTTGATGCTGACTGCGGAAATCACAGAAGAAATAGATGATTATGAATATGCGTCCATTGAAAAATGGCTTTCCAATCAGACCGGAATCAAGGATACGGAGCTTTATCTTATACATGTAGAGGAAGAAGATACAGAGGAAACAGAGTAGCATCTGCAAGAGAGGAGGAGGCACTTTGGTATACACGGATATGACGATTCAGGCGATGAAGACTGCCTATGCGGCACATGAGGGTCAGACAGACCGGAGTGGCGTTCCGTATATATTTCATCCGATTCATCTGGCAGAGCAGATGGAGGATGAGGTTACCTGTACCGTTGCCTTATTACATGATGTTGTGGAAGATACGGATGTTACGATTGCTGATTTGGAAAAGAAGTTTCCTCCGGAGGTTGTGGAAGCGGTTTACCTGCTCACGCATGATCCGTCTGTGGATTATTTTGATTATGTGAGAAACTTAAAGGATAACCCGATTGCAAAGAAGGTAAAGATGGCAGACCTTGCACATAATTCCGATGAAGTCCGTTCCCGTGCAGCCCATTGCTCCGAGGAACAGATTCTGCACTGGCGTGAAAAGTACAGAAAGGCGAAAGAAATATTGAACGCATAAAAATTAAGAAAGGGTATTGCTATTTTAAGCGATGTCCTTTTTTAGTGTGATTTTTCATCAAGAAATTCACAATTTTCTGATTGTCAACAAAAATGAATCATGCTATGATATTGAAAAGCATTATTTTCTATTCTATTTTGTGGCATACCACATTCATTACTCTTAGAATCACAGAACTTCGATGCTTTATTTCACCAAAAATACAAGCAGCGAGGAACTGGATTTAAAAGAGCATAGTCCTCCTGCAAAAAACAAGGAGGAATTTTATGAACAACGAAACAAATGAGATTTCAGCCGAGAAGACAACAGCAAAGATGCAGTACAAGGATACTGTATTCAGGATGTTGTTTTCAGACAAGAAGGAGCTGTTGGCTCTCTACAATGCAGTAAACGACACAGGCTACGATAATCCGGATGAGCTTTCGGTTACAACACTGGAAAATGCCATTTACATGACTGTGAAAAATGATATTTCCTGTGTGGTCGATATGCGGCTCAATTTATATGAGCATCAATCGACCGTGAATCCGAACCTGCCGCTTCGGGATTTGGACTATGTAGCAAGGAATTTTGCTCAATTTTATTTGAGAAAAGACATTTATACACCAAAGCTGATTCCACTTCCAAATCCGAAGTTTATCGTATTTTACAATGGAGAAAGATTACAGCCTGCAATGCGGAAGCTGCGTCTGTCGGATGCATTTGTACATAAGGAAGAGCATCCGGACCTGGAGCTTGTTGTAACCCAAATCAACATCAATCCGGGTTATAATGATGATTTCCTTATGAAGTGCCCGACCTTAAAGCAGTACATGCAATATGTCGACCGGGTGCGTACCTACCAGAAGGATATGAGTCTTGAACAAGCCGTTACATACGCAGTTGACGAATGCATAAAAGAGGACATATTGGCTGACTTTCTTAAAAAGAACAAGGGGG
>CAZLZH010000005.1:0-61043 GCA_964563955.1 uncultured Bacteroides sp.
CACTGGAAAATTATGGATATATTTTGATTGCAGATACGATGCAGGAGGAAATTGACACTGTCAATGAGATTGCCAGCGAGCATCTTGAGATTGTAACAGTAAATCCGTTTGATACGATGACAAGGATTCAGAATGCCGGTGCAATCTTTCTCGGAAGCTATTCCTCCGAGCCGCTTGGCGATTATTTTGCCGGACCGAACCATGTTCTTCCGACAAACGGAACCGCAAAATTTTTCTCGCCGCTTTCTGTGGATGACTTTATTAAGAAATCAAGTATCATATATTATTCAAAGGAAGCACTCGAAGGCGTATATGAGGACATTATGGAATTCGCGACGGCAGAGCAGCTTACAGCACATGCAAATTCCATTGGCGTGCGTTTTGAGAAGTAAAAAGGAGGAGGCATATGGCAAACCGGAGTGGTGTTGTATCACGTAAAACGAAAGAAACGGATATTGAGCTTTCCCTCAATCTGGATGGAAGCGGTATTGCAAATGTGGATACCGGTATCGGTTTCTTTGATCATATGTTAATCAGCTTTGCAAAGCATGGCTTTTTCGATTTGGACTGCAAGGTGACCGGTGATTTATTTGTGGACAGTCATCATACGATTGAGGATACCGGTATCGTACTGGGACAGGCGATTGCGAAGGCAGTCGGAGATAAGCAGGGGATTCGGCGTTTTGGATCGTTTCTGCTGCCGATGGACGAGGCACTTGTCATGTCTGCGATTGATTTATCCGGACGTCCGTATCTTGTGTATGATCTTGACCTGACAACCGCACAGGTCGGATATATGGATACAGAGATGGTTAAGGAGTTTTTCTATGCTGTTTCCTATGCAGCAGCTATGAATCTTCATATTAAGCAGATATCCGGCTCGAACAACCATCATATCATCGAGGCTGCATTTAAGGCATTTGCAAAGGCACTGGATGAAGCAACACAGCTTGACAGCCGGCTTAGCGGACAGGTGCTCTCCACAAAAGGAAGCCTGTAACGAAAGGATAGGAGATACACATGGAAGACAGTAAAAAAATCGGTTATCGACAGCTTACGGGAACCATACCATTTTCATCCTTCAAATTAAATGAGAATGGTCTGATACCTGCCATCGTGCAGGATGCGGAGACCGGGGATGTATTGATGCTTGCCTATATGAATGAAGCGTCTTATAATAAAACATTGGAAACAGGTCTCATGACTTATTTCAGCCGAAGCAGGCAAAGTCTCTGGTTAAAAGGGGAGACGAGTGGACATTATCAATATGTAAAGAAGCTTTTCCTTGATTGTGATAACGATACGATTCTCGCAAAGGTAACTCAGGTGGGAGCCGCGTGTCACACAGGAAACAGAACTTGTTTTTTTCAGAATCTTTTAGAACGAGAATCATAGACGGGAGGTTATAGTATGACGTTAGTATGGAGTGAATTACTCACATATGTTATCAAATTTTTTGCCATGATAATCTGTGCAGGCCTCGGAATTATGGTAGGAAAGAAAATTCGCAAGAATAAAGATGCGAAAAACCAGGAGGAAATTTGACGTGAAACAGTATGGCGTAAATGAATTACGAAAGATGTTTTTGGAATTTTTTGAAAGCAAGGGACATTTGAAGCTGAACAGCTTTTCTCTGATTCCGCACAATGACAACAGCCTGCTTTTGATTAATTCCGGTATGGCTCCGCTGAAACCATATTTTACCGGACAGGAGATTCCGCCGCGGACACGCGTGACGACCTGTCAGAAATGTATTCGTACCGGAGATATCGAAAATGTCGGCAAGACTGCGAGACATGGCACATTTTTTGAGATGCTTGGTAATTTCTCATTTGGTGATTATTTTAAGCATGAGGCGATTCATTGGACATGGGAGTTTTTAACGGAGGTAGTCGGTCTTGATAAGGAGCGGCTGTATCCGTCTGTCTATCTGGAGGACGATGAGGCATTCAATATCTGGAATCAGGAAATCGGGATTGATGCAGACCGTATCTTTAAGTTTGGCAAGGAAGATAATTTCTGGGAGCATGGAGCAGGACCTTGCGGACCGTGTTCCGAGGTTTATTATGACCGTGGAGAAAAATACGGCTGTGGAAAGCCGGGCTGTACAGTCGGCTGTGACTGCGACCGCTATATGGAAGTCTGGAACAATGTATTTACCCAGTTTGACAATGACGGCCACAACAACTATACAGAGCTAGACCAGAAAAACATCGATACCGGAATGGGATTGGAGCGTCTTGCGGTTGTTGTTCAGGACGTGGATTCCATATTTGATGTAGACACGATTAAGGCACTTCGCGATAAGATTTGTGAGATGGCAGGTGTTACATACAAGGAGGATGAAAAGAAAGACATATCTATCCGTGTAATTACCGACCATATTCGTTCCGTAACCTTTATGACATCCGATGGTATATTACCGTCTAACGAGGGACGCGGTTATGTGCTTCGCCGTCTTCTGCGTCGTGCGGCAAGACATGGACGATTGCTCGGTATCAAGGGAGAATTTCTTGCGGAGCTTTCCAAGACGGTCATTGAAGTATCGAAGGATGCTTATCCGGAGCTTGCCGAGAAGAAGGAGCATATTTTTGCAACATTAAATACAGAAGAAGAAAACTTTAACAAAACAATCGACCAGGGACTTTCCATCTTGAATCATTATATGGAGGATATGAAAGCAAACGGACAGACAGTGCTTAGTGCCGAGCATGCATTTAAGCTGTACGACACGTATGGATTCCCATTTGACCTGACGGTAGAAATCCTGGAGGAAGCCGGTTTTAAGTCGGATGAAGAAGGCTTTAAGGCTTGTATGCAGGAGCAGCGTGAGCGTGCCCGCAAGGCAAGAAAGACAACAAACTATATGGGTGCGGATGCAACCGTCTATGAGCAGATTGATGTAAATCTTACAACAGACTTCATCGGATATGATACGCTTTGTGCAAGCTCGCCGATTGTTGCACTTGCCGGTGAGGATGCCATCGTCGATATGCTGTCCGAGGGAGAAAACGGTTCGATCCTTGTAAAATCTACACCGTTTTATGCAACGATGGGCGGTCAGTGCGGTGATTCCGGAATCATTGAAACACCGACCGGAAAATTTGTTGTAAAGGATACGATTAAGGTAGTCGGCGGAAAGATTGCACATATCGGATATGTGGAAAGCGGCGAGATTAAGCTCTCCGATACTGCAAAGCTCTGTGTCGATGCAGAGCAGCGTGCACATACCTGTATGAACCATTCTGCAACACATCTGCTTCAGAAGGCATTAAAGACTGTACTTGGCGCACATGTAGAGCAGGCAGGCTCCTATGTAGACAAGGATCGTCTTCGTTTTGATTTTACACATAATCAGGCACTCTCAAAAGAGGAGATTGAACAGGTCGAAGCAATCGTCAATGAAAAGATTGCAGAGGATTTGAGTGTCAATACCGATATTATGAGTCTTGAGGATGCAAAGAAGACCGGTGCGATGGCATTGTTCGGAGAAAAATACGGCGATACGGTCCGCGTTGTCAATATGGGTGATTTTTCCATAGAGCTTTGCGGTGGTACGCATGTCGATAAAACCGGAACAATCGCAACCTTTAAGATTGTTTCAGAGACCGGCGTTGCAGCGGGTGTCCGCCGTATTGAGGCGCTGACCTCTAAGGGCGCATTTGCATATTATCATAACCTTGAGAATACATTGAAAAAGGCAAGTCTTGCAGCAAAGGCAGAGCCTGCAAATCTCGTTGACAAAATCGAAGCTATGCTGGCAGAGATTAAGCAGCTTCAATCTGAAAATCAGAAGCTGAAAGACAAGATGGCAAAGGAGGCTGTCGGTGATGTCCTTGCAAATGCAGAGACAATCGGCAATTACAAGGTGCTTCCTGTCAGTGTAAAGGATGTTGATATGAACGCACTCCGGAATCTCGGAGATGAAATGAAAAATAAGATTACATCCGGCGTGGTAATTCTTGCTTCCGATATGGGAGATAAGGTAAACCTGATTGTTATGGCAACTGAGGATGCCGTTCAGTCCGGCGCACATGCAGGCAATATTATAAAGAAGATTGCACCGATGGTCGGCGGTGGCGGCGGCGGTCGTCCGAACATGGCACAGGCAGGTGGAAAAAATCCGGCAGGAATTGCGGATGCACTTGCTGCGGGTGTAGAAGAAGCAAAAAATCAAATTAACAAGTAAGAAAGTGAGGAATGAAACATGGCATTAGTACCTACCGTCGTAGAACAGACAAGTCGAGGCGAGCGCGCCTACGATATATATTCCAGATTGTTGAAGGAGCGAATTATTTTTCTTGCAGATGAGGTGAACGATACAACCGCAAGCCTTGTCATTGCACAGCTTTTGTTCTTGGAGTCCGAGGATCCGTCCAAGGACATCAGCCTCTATATTAACAGTCCGGGTGGTTCGGTTTCTGCCGGTTTTGGAATTTACGATACAATGAATTATATCAAGTGTGATGTATCAACGATCTGTGTCGGCATGGCAGCCAGCATGGGTGCGTTCCTTTTAGCCGGAGGAACAAAGGGAAAGCGTATTGCACTCCCGAACTCGGAGATTATGATTCACCAGCCGCTTGGCGGTCTTCCGGGACATAATCAGGCAACCGATATGAAAATTGCAACAGACAATATTCTCAGAACAAAGGAGCGTTTAAATCGTATCTTAAGCCAGAATACAGGCAAGTCGATGGAGGAGATTGAACGCGATACGGACCGTAATAACTGGATGACAGCCGATCAGGCATTGGAATATGGTTTGATTGATCATATCTTTTCCAATCGTGAAGAGATGAAATAATCCGTGCAAATTGTAAAGAATGTGTTTGCCAATGGTAAATTTGTAATTTACTGGCAATAAAATTCAAATTTTGGTTGACGAATTTGTTTTATGTGTTATAATCTAACTTGTGCAATTTGGTAAATACCCAAACAGTTGTTTATGAAGCACACAAAAACGAGAAACTTTACAACTGGAGGGAGGGTGAGAGATGTCAAACGTAATCGTAAAAGAGAATGAGACTTTGGATAGCGCTCTTCGCAGATTCAAGAGAAACTGTGCAAAAGCTGGTATTCAGCAGGAAATTCGTAAGAGAGAGCATTACGAGAAGCCAAGCGTAAAACGTAAGAAAAAGTCTGAAGCTGCTAGAAAGCGCAAGTTTAAATAATAAAGCAAATGAGAGGTGTTACTTCGGTAACACCTTTTTTGTTCTAAAAATCCGTACAATATCATACAATAGCAATGATGAAAGTATGGGAATAACTCTATGACACAAGTTCATTTTTATAATCAAAGCTGTGTGCATGTAGATGGATATAAAAATATAATCAGCTTCAATCATAATCAGATTCTTCTTCGCTGTAAAAAAAACATACTTGCAGTAAACGGAACACAATTGCAAATATATGCGTTTAACGGAATGGAAATTACGATACAGGGAAATATTGAAAGCGTTTGCTGGCAGACGGATGTGTCAAGTTTTCAATGAAAACAGGAGGGAGCAAGAACATGACCAATCAGATTGCCGCACTTTTTTCTCATACCATTCTGATTGAAATTACCGGTGGAGATATCGACCGGTTTTTCAATTTATGTAAAAATAATGCAATCCTTTTATATCATTTAAAGCCGGAACGTGCAGGCTATACGGCAACGATGCGTTTTAAGCAATGGGAGAAACTGCATGTCTTTGAAGATAAGTGTCAGGTGACCTGCAAGATCTTACGGGAGAAGGGGCTTTTGCCCTTCTTGAAAAAATATAAAAAGCGCGTAGCGTTTTTTATCTGTCTTTTACTCTTTTTGCTTTTGATGTTTTATTCCTCCCGTTTTGTATGGCACATCGATGTGGAGGGAGAAAGTATTTACACAGATGAAGAGATTTCACGCTATGTACAGGAGGAGCTTGTTCCGCTTGGAACAAAGCGAAAGGATATCCGGCTCGCGGAGCTGGAAAAAGATTTGCGGGAGCACTATGATAAGATTGCATGGATTACATGTGAGTTAGACGGAACAAGATTAATTGTCCGTTTTGTAGAAACGGTTTCCAAGGAGGAAATCCGGAAAATGGAGGAGCCGTGTAATATTGTGGCAATCAAGGATGGGCTTGTGACTGAGCTGATTGCAACAAGCGGCAAGAAGATAGCAAATCCGGGGGATGAAGTGAAAAAGGGAGATATCCTGATTACCGGGGTTGTCAATATATACAATGAGTATGAAGAGCTGATTGAGACAAATTACGTGTCGGCGGACGGCGTCGTGTATGGGAAAACGGAGTATCAATACAACGTGACATTTCCTATGGATTATACGGATAAAAAGCTTGGGAAAAAGAAAAAGACCGGCATAAAATTCTGTGTCGGAAATTCCGTTTATTCGATTGCTTCACCTAAAAATACAGATAATCTGGAGCAGGTGGAAACATCCCATGTTTTACATATCGGCTCGTCGTATTATCTGCCGTTTTCACTGATTGTGAGCGGTTATTATAAGCCGACCTATGAGACTAAGACTTATACAGAGGAGGAGGCAAAGGAACGGCAGGAAATGCTTTTACAGAATTATATCAGTGACTTGAAGAAAAAAGGGGTGGAAATACTGGAAAATAATGTTACAATAGAGTTTGGAAATAATACGTGCAAAGCAAGTGGTACACTGCTTGTCAAGGAAATAATCGGTGTGCCCGAAACTTTTGTCGTACAGGAACAAATGCAGGAGCATATTGAGGATGAGGAAAACTAACAGAGTATGAGCTATTTTGAGACAATTACGGTTCCGGTCGATTCGATTCAGAGTGTATTCGGACTATATGACAAGAATATAAAAAATATTGAAAAGGCATATCATGTGGCAGTAGTGCTTCGGGACGATAAGCTATGCGTGACCGGTTCAGAGAGTAGTGTAAAGCGTGCGGTTTCCGTAATCAGACAGTTAATTACATTGGCGCAAAACGGGGAGGAGATTACCGAGCAGAACATCAATTACGCAGTTACGCTTTCCAAAAGCGGAGATGAGGAGGCAGTTTCGGAGCTTGCAAAGGAGGAGCATGTCATCTGTCATACGACAAACGGAAAGCCTGTAAAGGCAAAAACACTCGGACAAAAGAAATATGTCGATGCGATCGATAAGGATATGATTGTGTTCGGAGTTGGTCCGGCAGGAACCGGAAAGACATATCTTGCTATGGCAAAGGCAATCACAGCATTTAAAAATAACGAGGTAAACCGGATTATACTGACACGTCCGGCGATTGAGGCGGGAGAAAAGCTTGGTTTTTTGCCGGGCGATTTGCAAAGTAAGGTAGATCCTTATCTGCGTCCGCTTTATGATGCACTCTATGAGATTATGGGTGCCGAGTCATTTTTGAAAAATATGGAGAAGGGATTGATCGAGGTTGTACCGCTTGCATACATGCGTGGGCGAACCTTAGACAATGCTTATATCGTGCTTGATGAGGCACAGAATACAACGCCGGCGCAGATGAAGATGTTTTTGACCCGTATCGGATTTGGCTCGAAGGCGATCATTACGGGAGATTTATCACAGAAGGATCTGCCGAAGGATACCCAATCCGGCTTGGAGGTTGCCTTGCGGGTACTGCGCGATATCGACGAGATCTCCCTGATTCGACTTACGAGTGATGATGTCGTCCGACATCCGCTTGTACAAAAGATCGTAAATGCATATGAAAATTATGAATCGAAACAGAAAAAAACCGGAAATCATCGATAAAAGCTTGATTCTGTTTAACATTTAGGATAAAATATGCAAAGAGTGTAACAGGCAGCAAAGGAGATATAGGTTGAGTATTTTTTTCGAGAATGAATTGGAGACAGAGCTTCCGGCACATTATGAAGAGATTGTCGAAGATATCATTGAAGCATCTTTGGATTTCCTGAAATGTCCTTATGAATGTGAAATTAATGTGATTTTTACAGATCATGCGGGTATTCAAGCAATTAACAGGCAATATCGAAATATTGATGCACCGACGGATGTACTTTCGTTTCCGATGCTTACATATGAAACGCCGGGTGAATTTGAGTTTTGTGAAGCTGCACCGCTTGATTATTTTAATCAGGATACCGGAGAGCTTATGCTTGGCGATATCATATTGAATGTAGACAGGATTGCAGAGCAGGCAGAGGAATATGGGCACACAAGGAGACGTGAAGTGGCTTTCCTGACGGCACATAGTATGCTGCATCTCGCCGGGTATGATCATATAGATGATTTAGAACGTCAAAATATGGAAACACTACAAGAAGAAATTTTAACTAGGAAAGGATATACGAGGGATAATGAAGAAGAATAAAATCAGTAAAATCGGAATGTTTGCTTTGACAGTAGCGCTTTCAGTTGCCAGCCTTGCCGGCTGTGGTAAAAAAGAGGAGGCAACGACCGAACAGGCAGTTATTACAACGGAAAGCTCTGCCTCTATGACAAATGCAGAGGGAATGCAGCTTGTTCAAAAGGAAGGGTATGTCATTAACGAGCTTTCCGGAGAATGGATTGATGAATCATTAGAGAATCAGCGTCCAGTTTGTGTTATGGTCAATAATATTATTGATGCGATGCCGCAGTCGGGTTTATCACAGGCGGATATCACATATGAAATGCTTGTGGAAGGCGGAATCACAAGATATCTGTGTGTATTTAAGGATTACTCCAATATTCCAAAGCTCGGACCGGTTCGTAGTGCCAGACATTACTATGTACAGATAACCAATATGCTGGATGGTATCTATACGCATGTAGGCTGGTCGGTATTTGCAGAGCAGGAGATAAACAATACCGGAATCAATAATTTAAATGGTCTGTATGATACCGTTACATTTTATCGTGATGAAACAAGAGTGGCTCCGCAT
This sequence comes from uncultured Bacteroides sp., assembly GCA_964563955.1. Classification (GTDB taxonomy): domain Bacteria; phylum Bacillota; class Clostridia; order Lachnospirales; family Lachnospiraceae; genus Coprococcus_C. The sequence goes on from CAZLZH010000005.1 coordinate 8,872, forward strand.
AACTGCTACACAAACAGCGAGAAGCTTGCACAGGGAATCAGTAATGCAGGCTACCGTACCGAGTATGAGGGCGGACACGACAGAATGTTTGCATTCAACTATGAAGATACGCCGATTGGAAGCGGACAGCCTGCCAATAAGGTCACAACCGCATACAACGACAGCAGTACAAGATGGTATGAGTACAATGCGGATGATAAGCTCTATTACAGATTCCAGTACGGAGATAAACAGATTGACGACCAGACGAACGAACAGCTTCGTTATAAAAATCTGATTGTAATGTTTGTACAGTATACAGAGCTTGTGGAAGGTCTGCAGGATATCGATTGGGATAAGACAGGAACAGGTTATTATATATCGGATGGCGAATATGTTTCAATCTCATGGAGAAAGGACAACGGAGTAATCAAGTATTATACAGCCGATGGCGGACAGCTCAAGATGAATCCGGGAAAGACATTTATTACCGTCTTTGACGAAACAAAGCAGAGTCAGATTATATTTGAATAATTTCATAGATAAATGGAAATAATTTCTTCAAGGAGTTGGTGCCATGAAGAAATTATTTTTATATTTACTATTATTTACCGGTTTATTTGTGCTTTGTTATATGCTTACAAGTGCCTATTTTGAACAGAAGCTGCACGAGGAACAGGAAAAACAGCTGCTTGCAGATTCCGCATCATTTGATGTAAATTCTGACGAAAAATATCTCGTTGGAATCCGGAATGACCATGTGGTTGTGTTCGAGGCAGACAGCGATCATTTGTATGAATACACGGGAATTGATGCAGAGATTTTAAAAGAAATCCATCCGGATATTTATGAGGAGCTGCAAAAGATGGTGGAATTTAATTCAAAATATGAGATGTATCGCTATCTCGAATCTCTGGCGAGCTGAGAAAGCAGAACAGAATCGTCCGCATGGGTGGATATTCAGGGAGAAAATATGAAAAAAAACGGACAAAAAACAGAACAAGACAAATGTATACGGACGAGTCAAAAGCCGAAAGCCTATGATGTATGTGTTCTTGGCGGCGGTGCAGCAGGTATGACGGCTGCAATCGCTGCCGCAAGACACGGATATAAAGTCTGTATATGTGATAAAAATAAAAAGCTTGGTAAAAAGCTATACGCAACCGGAAACGGACGGTGTAATCTCGCAAATGCAGATATGTCATATGCGCAGTATCATTCGGAATCAGAGGATAAGGACGACTGGCTTTACCGATGTCTCGGCGAGCAGCCGGGTGACAGGTTATTTCAATTCTTACATACGATTGGCATACAGGAACAAGAGTTAAACGGATATTACTATCCGAAATCCATGCAGGCATCCTCGGTTGTATGGGCTTTTTTGGATGAACAAAAGGCACTTGGCATCACGACATACGAATATACATGTATGAGCGATATCAGACGACTACAAGATGGTTTTCTTGTGTCAGGAGATGAAAGAAGCATATTATGTAAACGAGTTGTGCTTGCGTGCGGCGGGAAATCTTATACGTCTCTCGGTGGATGTGATATCGGTTATAAGCTCGCAGAGGCTTTCAATATTCCGGTAAATAGACAGCGACCTGCGCTGTGCGGCTGTATGACAGAGGAGTGCCCTGAAGAATTAAAAGGGGTGCGTATCGCCTGTACGGCATGTCTTGAAATACCAGAGGGTGCAGGAACTGTATACATGTCGCAGAGCGGCGAGCTGCAATTTACAGAATACGGCTTGTCCGGCATCATGCTGTTTAATCTTTCCTCAGAGATTGGAAAACGATTACAAAAACAAAAAAAAGTGACAGTGATGTTTGATTTTTTACAGGATGTAGAAAAAGAACAGTTTCTTTTTCTTGCGTCGCAAAGCAAAAACCGGACCGTGTATGGATTTTTAAATGCGTATCTTCCGGATAAGCTGGCGTTGTATCTGCTTTCCTGTTGTGGAATCAACCGAAAAACCGGCATGGATACTATGACGCAGGAATCCATTCTACAATTATATAATACATGCAAAGCATGTACATTTCATGTAAATGGGTTAAAGGATTTTGAATCAGCGCAGGTTACGGCAGGAGGAATTGCGCTTTCAGCCGTAAATCCCGATACAATGGAGGTAAAACAACATCCCGGACTGTATGCCGTGGGAGAACTGCTCGATATAGACGGAAACTGCGGTGGCTACAATCTTACATTTGCAATACTATCAGGCTTACGGGCGGGAGAGAATATAACATGTTAAGAATTAATCAGATAAAAATTCCGGTGCAGCAAAATGAAGTTGCGGAATTAAAGAAAAAGGTAGAGCGTATTCTAAAGACAAAAAAATCATATACGATACAAATTGTAAAAAAATCATTAGATGCCAGAGACAAATCCAAACTCCTTCATATTTATACTGTAGATATACAATTTGAACATCCGGAGGATATTCCACAGAAAATAATTGACAATAAAAATATTATGTTAACTAAAGATAAAAAATATGTGTTTCCATGTCAGGCACATCCGGAGCTTACAGAACGTCCGGTCATTATCGGTGCCGGTCCGGCAGGGTATTTTGCAGCGCTTATGCTTGCACGTGCAGGCTATCGTCCAATTCTGTTTGAACGTGGAAAGTGTGTGGAGCATCGCACAAAGGACGTCGAGAATTTCTGGAATGGTGCGGATATCTGTAAAAATTCCAATGTATCATTCGGGGAGGGTGGTGCAGGAACCTTTTCAGATGGCAAATTGAATACAGGCATCAAGGATAAATGTGGGAGAATACAGGCGGTTGTTCAGGAATTTATCCGGTTTGGGGCACCGGAGGAAATCAGATACTTAAATAAGCCGCATATAGGCACGGATAAGCTCAAACAGATACTGTCTGCTATGCGGGTGGAAATACAGAAATTCGGTGGAGAAATCTTTTTTGAGCATCAGCTTATAAAGTTTGTGCATAAAACACCGGATACCCTGCAGCTTACAATTGAAAATCTAAAATCAAAAGAACAGATAACATGGAATACAAAAGCGTGTATTCTTGCAATCGGACACAGCGCGCGTGATACGTTTGCCATGCTCCATGAACAAAATGTGGAGATGGAAGCAAAGGCATTTGCCATGGGACTTCGGATTGAGCATAAGCAAAGCAGTATCAATGCTGCACAGTATGGAACAAGCGAAGAAGCAAAATTGCTTCCGGCGGCAGATTATAAGATGACATTTCGCTCAAGTAAGGGAAGAAGCGTATACAGCTTTTGTATGTGCCCGGGAGGTGTTGTTGTGAATGCATCATCTGGACAAGGCCAGAGTGTCGTCAATGGTATGAGTAATCATGCAAGGGATGCAGAAAATGCAAATTCAGCTATTGTCGTCAGTGTCACGCCGGAAGATTTCGCTGCGGAAGGATTTTTAGATTATGGCGTGCTTGCAGGCGTTGAGTTTCAAAAAAAATATGAAAAGCTTGCATATGAGGAAGGACAGGGGAAAATTCCTATTCAGACCTTTGGCGATTATCGCTGTGGAATAGTGACGGAAAGGCTCGGCAGTGTAAAACCGTCAGTTCAGGGAGGATATACATTTGCAAATCTCAAGAACTGTTTGCCAGTCTATATAAATGATGCTATAATTGAAGGGATTTTGGACTATAACAAAAAGCTGTCCGGATTTTCAGCGGAGGATGCCGTGTTATCCGGCATTGAGTCACGTACCTCATCTCCGGTTCGAATCATGAGGAACGAGAATTATCAGAGCAGTTATACCGGCCTGTTTCCGTGTGGGGAGGGAGCCGGATATGCCGGAGGTATTACATCCGCTGCCGTGGATGGTATCAAAACTGCTGAGGCAGCAGCAGAATATTTGAATACATTATAAAATATGAAAAAGGGTAAAGAGGATATCACAGTGGAGGAATCAGTAATTCGACAGAAACTAAAGGATAAACAGAGAATCGTGTTAAAAATCGGTTCATCCTCGATTATACATGAGGAGACAGGCGAGGTCGATTATCGCAAGCTAGAGACGCTTGTACGTATTATTTGTGATTTAAAAAATCAAAACAAGGATGTAATACTTGTATCGTCCGGGGCCATTGGCGTTGGATTTCATGCGTTAGGACTTCGAAATAAACCGAAGACAGTATCATTAAAGCAGGCATGCGCGGCAATCGGACAGGGACAGCTTATGATGATTTATCAAAAGCTGTTTATGGAATATAACCATGTTTCGGCACAGGTACTTTTGACATTTGATGCGATTACCGATCCGGAGCGCAGACGCAATGCAGAAAATACGTTAAATGAGCTGCTTCAACAGGGCGTGATACCGGTTGTCAATGAAAATGATACGGTTGCAACCGAGGAAATTGAATTTGGCGACAATGATACAATGTCAGCTATTGTGGCACATCTGATTCATGCAGATTTGCTTATTCTGCTTACGGATATCGATGGATTTTATACCGATGACCCTCGTAAAAATCCGGATGCCGTAAAGCTTTCCTTTATTGAGGCTATAGATGACAAGCTTCAGCATATGGCAAAGGGAGCTGTCACAAGCTACGGAACCGGCGGTATGTCAACAAAGATTGCCGCTGCAAAAATCGCGACGGATTCGGGAGCGGATATGGCAATTTTAGATGCAAGCAGACTGTCACTCATCTACGATCTGATGGATGGAAAGCAGGTCGGAACAGTTTTTCCTGCACAGGAAAATGATGATTTCGATACGGTCGACTTTATCGTACATAAAGGATATTTGAATTAAGCACGGAGAAACAATATATGAACGAAGCAGATATCAAGCGAATTAACGAATTAGCACGAAAGAGCAAGACAAAAGAAGGATTGACAGAGGCGGAAAAAGAAGAACAGGCAAAGCTTAGACGTGCTTATATAGACAATATTAAGCGCAATGTTAAGGCTGCGCTTGAAAATGTAGATATTCAGGAAAAAGACGGAAGCATTACCCATGTAAAGGACATTCCAAACAAAAAAAAGATGGAATCATAAACCGGGGAGAGCAGCATGCCAAATATACAGGAAAGAAAACAAACGCTTAGGAAACAGATTCTTGCAAGGCGAAGACAGCTCTCAGAGCAGGAGGTAGAAGCCGCATCTGCACAGATTGCAGCCGCATTTTTTGATATGGAGCCATACAGGCAGGCTACGGATATTTGCCTGTATGTGCCGATACGAAAGGAAGTGGATTTGTTTCGATATGCGGATCGTATCCTTTCGGATGGAAAACAAATCTGGCTGCCGCGTGTTAAGGATGGACAGATGGATTTCTTTGCCTACTCGAAGGATACTGTACTTATAGAGGGCGCATATCATATTTTGGAGCCTGACAATGATACGATGCTTTGTCCTGAGAAAACAGACGGAAGCTGTCTTGTCGTTATGCCGGGAGCCGTCTTTTCAAAGAAGCATGAGAGAATCGGATATGGCGGCGGCTATTATGACCGCTATCTTGCAATACATAGCGGATGTGTGACCGTGGCGGTTGCATATGCCTTTCAGATCGTGGAAAGTATACCGACAGAGGAAACGGATATCAGACCGCAATATTTATTATATAGTTATTAATTTAGGTTACAATAATTATATTATGTAAACAAAAATACAATAAAAAGGAGAATCCCATGAGTGAAATGAAATTTACCGGTTCCAAAGAGTATGTGGCATCCCCGGAGTTGATGTCAGCCGTAGAGGTGGCTCGCGCGCTTGAAAAGCCGCTTTTGATAAAAGGAGAGCCGGGTACCGGCAAAACAATGCTTGCAGAGGCTATCAGTCAGGCTTTTTCCATGCCGTTATATATATGGAATATCAAATCGACAACAAAGGCACAGGATGGTCTGTATGTATATGATACGATTCAGCGTTTATATGATAGCCAGTTCGGTGAGGAGGGTGTCGATGACATCCGTCATTATATCAAGTTTGGAAAGCTTGGCGAGGCATTTCAGGCGAAGGAACAGGTAATCCTTTTGATTGATGAGATTGACAAGGCGGATTTGGAGTTTCCGAATGACCTGCTTTGGGAGCTTGATAAGATGGAGTTTTATATTCATGAGACAAAAGAGACGATTAAAGCGACAAAACGGCCGATAGTAATTATCACAAGTAATGCGGAGAAAGAGCTTCCGGATGCATTTTTGCGCCGTTGTATCTTCCATTATATCAGTTTCCCGGAGAAAGCGGAGATGGAGGAGATTGTCAAGGTACATTTTGATAATATTGATGAGCATTTGATGAATCAGGCAATGGACACCTTTTACTGGATTCGTGAGATTAAGGATGTTCGGAAAAAACCGAGCACCTCGGAGCTGATTGACTGGCTGCATGCGCTGATGATCGGCGGTATCGATCCGGGTATTATCCGCAAAAAGCTGCCGTATCTCGGCGTATTGATTAAGAAGGATGAGGACTTAGAGGTCGTAAAGAAGAGGAGTATATACTAATTGTTCACGGAATTTTTGTATGTATGCAGAGAAAAAGGGCTGGAAGTATCCATGACCGAATGGATTACGTTTATGGATGCGCTTGACAAAGGGCTTGCGCGTTCTTCTTTGGATGGACTTTATTATCTGGGACGCATGATACTTGTAAAAACGGAGTCCGATTTTGACAAATACGATATGGCATTTGCGGAATATTTTAAAAATATTGAATCTGATCCGAATAAGGTGCCGGAAATCATCATGAAATTTCTGGATAAGGATGAGATGGAAAATGATATGCAGAATATCGATATCTATGGTCAGCTTATCAAGCGTGATATGGCGGAGACAAAACGGATGTTCCGGGAGCGTGTGACGGAACAGAGTATGGAGCATAATGGCGGAAATTACTGGATTGGAACAAGCGGCGGTTCCGCTTTCGGACATCACGGGCGTAATCCCGGTGGTATGCGCGTGGGCGGACAGAGCGGTATGCAGTCTGCATTTCAGGTAATCGGAGAACGTAAATATCAGGACTTCCGGCATGATAAGACACTGGATATCAGACAGTTTCAGGTTGCTTTCCGGCGTCTGCGCCAATATTCCACAAAGCTGGATGTTGCCAAGACAGAGCTTGATTTAGACCGGACGATAGACAGCACCTGTAACAACGGCGGGTATCTTCAGCTTGAATTTGAAAAACCGCGGAAAAATTCTGTCAAGCTTTTGCTGTTGTTTGACTGCGGTGGTACGATGATGCCATTTGCGGAGCTTTGCAATGATTTGTTTCAGGCGGTACATAAAGCGAATCATTTTAAAGATGTAAAGACCTACTATTTTCACAACTGTATTTACAGCAAGGTCTACAAGGATGCGGAATGTGAGATGGGAAACTGGATTGATTTGGAGGATTTATTCCGTCATACAGACAAGGATTATAAGGTGATTATTGTCGGGGATGCGCAGATGGCTCCGGAGGAGCTGTTTGACCCGAATGGCAATTACCGTGGACCAAATGACGGCATGAGCGGATATGACTGGAATCAATTGTTCCGCTCGAAATACAAAAAGGCTGTCTGGCTGAATCCGCGTTATCACGGGGGCTTAAACAGCCTTGCCTGGATGGAGGCGGAAAAGACGATGGCGGAGATATATGACATGTATCCGCTTACGGTTGATGGTCTGAAGGCGGCCATACAAAAGCTTATGGCGCCAAAATAAATAAAACGAGGGGTTGCATATGGAACAAAAAAATGGAATCGGTCTTGTCCTTTCCGGCGGGGGCGGGAAAGGAGCCTATCAGGTCGGCGTATTGAAGGTGTTGCAGGAACAGGGACTGTTGGATGATGTGACAGCCATTTCCGGTGCTTCGATCGGTGCGGTCAACGCGATGCTTTATGCAATGGGAGATATCCGGATTATGTATGAAGCATGGAAGGACATAGATATGGATACCGTGTTTGACATTGATCTTGATATGATTGCTGACCGGAGACTTTATTTTTCAAGAAATGAAATGCTATCCATGCTGGAGCGATTTATCGATATAGAAAAAATAAAGGCAGATAAACGGGATATCTATTTTTCAATCAGTAAGGTCAATGATGCACAGGAGGCAGTTTCGGTCGAATACAGAAAGCTGTCTGATTATGATACAGAGACGATTAAAAAACTTCTTCTTGCTTCGACGGCACTTCCGGTTATGTATGAATCTGTTGAGATAGACGGAAATCACTACCGGGATGGCGGTTTGCTTGATAATGAGCCGATACAGCCTTTATATGATGCCGGTATTCGTCAGTTTATCGTAATCGGCTTAAAGCATGGAAAGATACTGAATACAGAAAAATGGCAGGATGCACAGTTTATCTCGATTTATCCAAGCCATGATTTGGGTGATTTAATAGAGGGAACGCTCAATTTCAGCGACCGGGCAAAGGAATTTCGACAGATGCTCGGAGAAAAGGATGCACTTCGTGCACTCAAAACAAAATTTCATCCGGACGATATTTATATCCGCATGGAACCGACACTTGCCCAAAACGATTACAATGATATTATGATGCAGCTTCGCGCGAATTATACATATCATACCGTGAAAGACCGTATCAATGCAAATATAGACAAATTCAACAGTATCGCTCAAAAATATGAGAATTTGTAAGTTTAAATTACATGAAATGAATCGTTTATTATTGGACATATTTTACAAAAATCACAAAATTTATTAAAATTATTTGACAATTTGCACAAAAAAGTATAAACTTATGTTAAGTAATAACTATATGTTTTTGTTCTATGCTGAAAAAGGGGGCTTATCTATGGCAAAGACAATTATCACAATCGGAAGGCAGTTTGGCAGTAACGGAAGGGAGATTGGCAGAAAGCTTGCAGAAAAGCTGTCTGTAAACTTCTATGACAAGGAGTTAATCAACGAGACGGCGAAGGAGAGTGGTTTAAGCGAAGACTTTTTAAAATCACTGGATGAGAAACCGACCCGAAGCTTTCTGTATTCGATAGTATCAGATCCATACAGCTATGGATTTACAAGTGCAGGATATCAGACAAATTTAAATCAGCAGGCTTTTCAGGCGACCTATGACACGATTAAGAAGCTCGCTGAAAAAGGACCTGGTATTTTCGTCGGAAGATGTGCAGATTATGCACTCCGTCACAATCCTTGTCTGATACGTATTTTTATCTATGCACCGCTTGAAAAACGTATTGAAACGGTTTGCAAACGATTTGATTTGTCGGCAGATCGGGCAAAAGCACAGATTAACAAGGAAGATAAGGCGCGTGCTTCCTATTATAATTATTATACATCAAAGAAGTGGGGCGCTTTGGAAAGCTATGACATCTTTATCAACAGCAGTCTGATGCCGGTTGATGATACAGTTGATTATATTATCAAGTATCTTGGAGATATCAAATAATTATATAAATTTATAATGCAGATAGAAAAACCATCCCACATCGAGTTCAAAAGCTTGCTTATGGGATGGTTTTTCTATGCCTATGTATGAGCATTTACAAAATATTTATTTAACGCCGTTTACCAGTTCATCAAGCATTTTCGGAAGCTCGGTATCCATATTCTCGTCCGTAAACTGGCATGTGCCGACTGCTTTATGACCGCCGCCTCCATATTTTAACATGAGACTTCCGACATCTAAGGTTGCAGTCCGGTTTAAGATACTGTAGCCGACAGCAGCAGAGCAACCCTTTCCGCCTTTTCCGTTTACAATCCATGCGGAAATATTTTGTTCCGGATACATGCTATAAATCATGAAGCGGTTGCCGGAGTAAATCGGATCGACGCCGCGCAAATCTGAGATAATGACATCCTTTTCTATACGGGTATGTGCCTTGACCATCTCTTTAAATTTCTCGGTCTGTTCAAAATAGATATCAATACGTTCCTTTACATCCGGAAGATTTAAGATTTCCTCCGTGTTCATGGTTCTGCATGCCTGCATCAATTCTTCCATAAGCTTGTAATTCGGAATGGTAAAATTACGCCATCTGCCAAGTCCGGTACGTGGATCCATTAAAAATCCAACCAAAATCCATCCGGTAGGATTTTGCACTTCATCAATCGTAAGATTGCCGGAATCAACCTTATCGACAGCCTCCATCATCTCATCAAAATGGGAGAAGCGTTCCTTGCCGCCGTAATATTCATAAATGATTCTTGCACAGGATGGTGTAATGCGGCTTTCACCCTTATATTTTCCTTCAAGCTTCTGGCGCTCATGTTCACTGGAATGATGGTCAAACCACAGACCACAGCCTTCTACGAAGGGAACATTTGCCAGACAGTCATTTTCATCAATCGGAATAAGTCCATCCTGCAAATCCTTTGGATGTGCAAATTTCCAAGAATCAATAATACCTGCCTCCAAAAGCAGTGTGCCACATGCCAGTCCATCAAAATCAGAACGAGTAACTAATCTCATATAATACCTCCCCCAATAAATGGTTTATTCGTTTTTATTCTATCGTATTCGTGTCGTTATTTCAAGTAAAAGTGCATGAATCAGTTCGGTTTTTCACGCAATTGGACAGCGTTCCTTGCCCGGCGTTTCCGTTCATTTTCCATATCTGCATAATGCTTTCTCGTTGTGTTGACATCGCTATGCCCGAGAACATCCGCAACGAGATAAATATCCGAGGTTTCCTGATAGAGAGCGGTACCAAACGTGCTTCGAAGCTTATGCGGTGTAATATGCTTTAAAGGTACAGAAGACTGCGAATATTTTTTTACCATATTTTGTACAGAACGGACATTGATACGGGTTTTGTGAGAGGAGAGGAACAGGGCGTTTTCCGATCCCGGCGCCGCCTGAATCTTTTTGCGCTGCTCGATATATGCCTGCAAAGGCTCAATTGCCTCATCACTAAAATATACAATCGCCTCCTTGCCACCTTTTCGGATAACTCGGATGGATGTGTTTTCAAAATCAATATCGTTTAAATCCAAACCGACACATTCGGAAATACGGATACCGGTCGATAACATGAGTGTCATCATTGCCAGGTCACGTTCCTTTGTCTTTTCGTGGAATTTAAGCTGTTTATCCGTCAGATTTGTACCGTATTCCACGGTATCCAGAAAATTGGCGGTTTCGGCTGCATCCATACGAACAATCTGTTTTTCGTGTAATTTTGGTCGGTCAACCTTATCAAATATATTTTCCTGAATCATATCGTGTTTATATAAGTAATTAAACAGGACGCTGAGGGAACAAAGTTTCCGTTTGATAGCGGATTTGCCGTTTGTGTATATGCGGCCGTTTTTTTCGTATTTTTGAAGATAGTCAAGGTAATCCTCGATAAAAAATGTATCTAAGCCTGCAAGGACATCCAAAGAAACATCCTTAGGCGTAGCACAAGGACGTTCCGTATAAACCTCGCAAATATATTCAAAGAAAACCTTGATGTCACGTACATAGCCAAGTCTTGTTCTGGATGCGGTCGTTTGTTGGACGCCGCGAACAAATCGCTTGACGTAATCGGGTAAATCATTGCAAACGCCGCGAATCAAATCCAGATTGTGACGTTCCTGTTGTTCATGATATGTAATATCCGCCATGTTTGTTACCTCCGTATAATCTAAATATAGTGTAGCATTCTTTTAAAAACAATGCAAGCATTTTCGTTAAACCTGAGTTTTGCGAAGAAATATATTAAGCGTATGCTACTGCTGTTTCTAAATAAATATATGATATATGGTGATTTTCCTACAATCTTTAAAATGTGATTCCCATTCCGGAATTTGGAAAAAATAATGAAACGGCGAAATCTAAAATCATTATGCTGCCAAATATAATACAAATCTTTTTCTGTTTTGATAAAGATATTTTCTGAATCTGTCTGTCCATATATGGCGCAAATATTCGTATCAAAAAATATCCGGCAAAACCAAAAGCAATCATCACGGGGAAACATATTCGTCCATTTAGATTCAAAGATACACTTCCGTAATCCCAGTATCTCTTATGGAACATATTCTCAAGCAAAACGGCAATCGTATATTCCAATCCGGTGCATATCGCTGCACTTCCGAGAAAAACTCTCCAGAAGGAGCTTTGGCTTTTTCCGAATATATAGAGTAACAATACACTTCCGGTTCCGTAAAGGGGCAGCCAAAAGCCATGCAAAAATCCCCGGTTTACAAATTTACCGAATTCGGTCATTGTAACGAGTCCTTCCCACAGCCAGGCTCCATGAGAAATTACAATAAACATAATGATAATTGACAGCGTGGAATATCTCTTACGCATTTCCATAATAAAAGCTCCTTTTGATGTCAATATCATTTTATGTAATTTTTATATTTTTTTACTGCTTATTTTTTCCATGAAAACGTTGAGCCTAAGTAACAACCGAATATAGTACATATAACCATTATTTAGAAGCTAATAGATTTCCTTTATATCAGATTCTAAGACATGGTATTTTTTACAAAATGTGTGTAGATCATTCTTGCTTGCAAGTAACATGATGTCGCAGAAATTGCCCTTGTCATCCAGATATCCGGCTACACGTTCGCCGGTACAAATGCTCCGACGTATCACATATTGACGGCTGTTATCAGTATTCTCTTCGATATTTGATTCTGATTTTGATTTCCGTTTAAATAACATAATGTTTCCTGTTTTCAAATCGCCTTATGCAGTTATCTGAGCAGTTTTAAAATACGATGAAATTCCTCAGGCAGCTCAGCGTGAAATTCCATGTATTTCCCTGTAATCGGATGCATAAATCCGAGTGTGCCTGCATGCAATACCTGCCCATGTGTCTGAAATGGCTTTTGCTTTGGACCATATACAGGGTCGCCCAACAACGGATGGTTGATGCTTGCCATGTGAACGCGGATCTGATGGGTTCGTCCGGTCTCTAATTCGCAGTTTATAAGTGAAAAGTTTTGTTTCAGGTTTTCAACGACTGTATAATGTGTGACAGCCCGTCTACCGTTTTCATCAATCGCCATTCTCTTTCGGTCTGTTTTATGTCTGGCAATTGGTTTATCAATCGTACCGCTTTCCCCTTGAAAATGATTATAGACAATGGCTGTATAAATTCTGTGAATGTCATGTATTTTAAATTTATTGGACAAGATACGATGTGCTATATCGCTTTTGCATGCCACGAGCAGTCCGGTCGTATCCATATCAATCCGGTGTACGATACCCGGCCGCATAACGCCGTTTATAGAGGAAAGAGAATCCTTGCAATGATACAACAACGCATTGACCATAGTTCCATGAAGATGTCCGGGTGCAGGATGCACGACCATTCCTTTTGGTTTGTTGATGACAAGGATATCTGCATCCTCATACACAATGTCTAATGGGATGTTCTCCGGTTCCACATCAAGCGTTTCTGCCTCAGGAATCGTGACATGAATGCAATCGCCGCCTCGAAGCTTATAATTTGATTTGGAAGGCTTGCCGTTTACCAGAATCTGTCCATCCTCAAGCAGCTTTTGTATATAGGAACGGGAATAATCCGGAAGAGCCTCCGTCAGATATTTGTCAAGGCGCAGACCTATGGCTCCTTCTGAAGCTTCATCGATTGAGAAATCAAATTCATCCATATTATTTATCCTCAGATTCCTTTGTATCTATTTTTGCGGCAATATTGATATCATTATGATTCCGATCATCTGTTTCATCGTGTTCTGCTATATCATCTTCTTCATCGTGATTTGCTTTCTTTATGGAGAAAATTCGGTCAAGCTCCTCATCCTTGTAATAGAATAAACATAAAATCAGTAATACAAGCATACTGACGGTCACATAGATATCTGCAACATTAAATACCGGAAAGTGAATCAGACGAAAATCAAAAAAATCAACTACATAATGCAAAGTTATGCGGTCAATCATATTTCCGATCGCTCCTGATGCAAGAAAGACAAGGCAGATTCGAAACATCGTAAACCGTTTCTCACTTTTTAATCCGGCATATAGACAGCCACACAAAATCAAAAAGATCATTGTCAGTACAACTAAAGGAATCGTCCTTCCTTTGAATATACCCCATGCGGCACCAGTATTTTGAATATATGTCAGATGAAAAACATCGTCGATCAGAGGTCTTGTTTCATAAAGCACAAAGCTGCTTCGCACAATAAATTTTGTCATCTGATCCAAAGATACAAGCAGACCGATGCACAAAATCGGTAGTATATAAATTGTTATTTTTTTATTCGTATTCATTCTGATATTTTTCTTGTAACTCCCTTAGCGCAATCAACATGTCTTCATCACTTACATCCATATCAATATAGGCATGACCGATTGTTTCAAGCAAAATAAATTTGATTCTGCTGCCGACAGCTTTTTTGTCATTTTTCGTATAAGATATAATCCGGTTAAAATCCACATGTTCCGGCAGCTTCGGAACATGATAAGGCTTCATGGCACGCAGAATCTCCCGAAGCTCTGTCTGGGTAATATTCCCTTTTTTGTAAGAAATAATACTTGCAAGTGCCATGCCGATAAACACGCATTCACCGTGTAAAAATTCAAAGTTCATGTATTTTTCAATCGCATGGCCAAGCGTGTGACCAAAATTTAAGAGTGCCCGCTCTCCCTGCTCTGTCGGGTCATTTTCAACGACATTTTTTTTGACGACATTGCTCTCGTAAATCATAGTTCCAATCGTCTGTAGCTCCATCTTGTCAATAGCATCCCGGTTATCGCAAAGCCATTCAAAATAGTTTGCATTTTTGATGAGTCCGTGCTTGATAATCTCGCCCATTCCGGAGCAGAATTGCCGGCTGGAAAGTGTGCGGAGTACAGATAAATTCATATATACAAGCTTTGGCATGTGAAATGCGCCTACCATATTTTTATAGGACTCAAAATCAACGCCGGTTTTTCCGCCGATACTCGAATCTACTTGGGATAAAAGGCTTGTCGGAATCTGTATAAAATCAATTCCGCGCAGATAGGTTGCGGCAGCGTATCCGGTTAAATCACCGACAACACCGCCTCCAAGTGCTATCAGTACATCATTGCGGTCAAACTTTTCAGCAATCAGATGCTTATATAAATCACGGACAACATCTAAATTTTTGCTTGGCTCCCCTTCCGGAAATACGAAGGATGTCAAGTAAGCGCAGTTGTTTTTTAAACAAAGTAATATAGCATCCAAATATAAGGATGCTACATTACTTTCTGATACCACGCAAATTTTCCGGTTGCTGTAGCCGAGTGAACTTATTTTTTCGGATAATGCATCAAAGCTTTCTTCATAAACAATCTCATAAATCGGCTTTTTATCCAAATGTACAGTTAAATTATTCATGGTATAATACTTCCTGCTTATTTTTATGTATTATAAAAATTCAAATTCTGTTTCGGTGTCCTCTTCACCATCACCAATCAAAGCAGGACCATTCTTCTCTTCTACTTCGCCTTCCAGATTTTCAGAGTCTGAAGCATCAGTTTCCATAGATTCTTCTATGTCTGTATGTATCGTTGGAATGTCTGACATAGGTTCCTGTTCCGGAGCTTTCGGTTCTGGTTGCTCGTATACCGGAGTTTCCTGCTTTGGCTGCTCGTATACTGGAGTTTCCTGCTTTGGCTGCTCGTATACTGGAGTTTCCTGTTTTACTTCCGGTTCAGGCTCTTCTTGTATTGGAGTCTGTTTCGGAGGTTCCTGCACCGGAGCTTCCCGCTTTGGCGATTCGTATGTTGGAGCTTCCTGTTTTGGCGGTTCCGGTTTCACTGCACCCTCAGCTACAGCTTTTGCCTTTTCCGCAGCGGCAGTTGCTTCGGAGCTTCCGACCGTAGCACGTTTCATACGCTTTCTTGCTTCAGCAGAATCCGTTACCCGCAGCTTTGTTTCGGAATCCTTTTTCTTATTATCCTTTTCAAACGGATTATATTCTTCCTCATCCTTTGGCTTGAATGGATCCACAAAATTGTCACCAGCACTTAACCCTTGTGTGTAAACGGCACTTGTACTTGTCACATCACCGCCGCCATATCCACCGTTTAAACCACCGCCAAGCGTTGATTCATCACGCATCTGTGGATCACCGGTGTATGCGCCGAAATTGTCCGATACAGAACATGCATCGGGCTGTCTGCTGTTACTTCCGCCAAGAAGACTCCATGCGCGATCATCAATCATGGCATGAACATCAAAATCATTCATCTCCAGAAATTCAAACTGCTTTTGCAGCAATGTACAGAAATTAGATTTATAGGCAGCGTATTTTGCCTCCAAAACGGCAATTTCATCCTGTAATTCTTCCAATCGGGTTTCAGAATCCGCCAGAATATTTTTTGCCTGATTTTTCGCATCACGAATAATTCCTTTTGCCTCTTTTTCAGCTTTGGAAATCGTCTCAACCGTATCCTTCTCTGCAAGCTTTAAGCTCTTTTCCAAATTTTCCTCTTTGGAACGGTAATTTTGAAGCGTATCGTTTAATACATTTACCTTCTCTTTTAACTCTGCGTTTGAACGATACAGCTTCTCATAACTTTCTGATACACTGTCAAAAAATGTGTTTACATCTTTTTTGTCGTACCCTAAGCCTACATGGAATTTTTTTTGTTGAATATCAACCGGTGTAAGCATGTTTCTTCCCCCCTGTCTTACAATTTATTAATATTGTACAAATGGTGTCATAGCGTCCTGACTAACCAATTCTTCTCTTAAATCTCCTGATACTTCAATATCCTGTGGTGTTGCAATAAAAATATTGGAGGAAACTACGTTTAAAGAGCCTCCCATTGCATAACAGGCACCACCGACATAGTCAATAATTCTCTGTGCAACAGCAACCTCCAAGCCTTCAATATTGATTACGATCGTTTTATTTGCACGAAGAAAATCAATGATAGACTGTGCTTCATCCGTTTCCTGCGGCTTAATAACAAACACTTCACTGCGGCTTCTGAAATCCGCACTCCGATTGTATGACTGACGCTGATTTTCCCGGAAATCAACAAGCTTTCCGCTGCCAGATGATTTTGCACCTGCGTAATCGTTCGTACGACGGGATGAAACCTGTGTTGCAGCCTCATACTTTGCAGAAGAAGACGGCTTTTCAGCAGTTTTACTAAATGAAGATTTTGTCTTTGATGAACGGGAAGGCCTTACATAATCTTCATCGTCATCATCGTCGTCATCGTAATCGTCATCATCAAACAAATCATCGTCAAATTCATCTTCTGTATCATCTATATTCTTTACTTTAAAAAAGTCAAGAAAACTTTTTTTACCTGCATCCTTAGCCATATCTCATTCTCCTTACTCTATATTATAATTTCGCGCTCCAAAGATGGCAGTTCCTACACGAATCATCGTGGCACCTTCTTCAATGGCAACTTCATAATCATTGGTCATTCCCATTGATAAAACGTTCATATCAATATTATCAATGCATTTGGATTTTATGTCAAGCGATAATTGGTACATTTTCCGAAAGAATACGCGATTTTCTTCCGGATTTTCTACAAATGGAGCAATCGTCATAAGACCTGTCACATGAATGTGCGGCATATCCTTAACAGCATCAATCAATTCGTAAACTTCTGATTCATGAATTCCGAATTTTGTATCCTCCTCTGCGATATTGACCTGTAGCAAAATATTGACTGTAACATTCTTTTTTGCTGCTTCCTTTTCGATTTCCTTTGCAAGATGAATGGAGTCTACACTGTGAATTATGCACGCCTTATCCACGATATATTTTACTTTATTTGTCTGAAGATGTCCGATCAGATGCCAGTGAACCGGCTTTGAAACATGTTCGTATTTATCGACCATCTCCTGTACTTTATTTTCACCGAATTCTGTCACACCGTGTGCAAGCAATTCCTCCACATCCGACAGCGGTTTTGTCTTGCTGACAGCTACAATTGTAACATCCTGAAAATTACGTCCCGAGCGTTCACATGCCCGCTTTACATTTTCTACAACCTTTTCATAATTTTCATATAACATGTTTATCAAGATCCTTCCTGTTTTAATATATAAGCTGATTTTCAGTTACCATGTCTGAATTTAAAACAATATTGTCATATGCTTTAATCTCTTCACTTCCTTCAATCAGTACAAATTCATCAATTGTTTTTAATACTGTAACACGACGGAATTCTGCAATTCCCTGATTTGCAAAATAGACCCCTGTAATTGTATGTTTTTCCAATAATGATGCGGCAATTGTCTGATTGGAATTGATATCAAGTAATACGTCCGAATCCTCGAAGCCGCTTGGATCTATATAGGCATACGCATCATCAATTTGGTAGATAATCGGTTTCATCTGCTGTATCGTCATTTCACCGTTTTCATCCTGCTTTTGAAGATTAATTCGGTTTGTGCTTGTCTGATTGCTTCCCGCAGTCAGATAGCTGAGCGGAATTTTGTATACGTCTTTGTCTACAAGTGCGGAGGAAGGAATTTTCAATCCGCTGTCATCACTCCGCAATATTTCTACGTTTAGGAATCGCTCAGATACATAGTTTGACATGTATTTATCTATCGCAATATTGATATACGTTCCATCGGAACCATTGATGATGGTATATGGCATTGTAATTGTAAAGTTTGAATTGTTTATACGGAAGGTGATGTACGAGCTGCCTTCAATTTCCGCAATCTGTTCATCTGTAATCGGGGCAATAATATTCCACTGCTCCGAAGGAATGATTTTCACAACTGCACCACCTGCTGTAACGATATCTCCGGACTTCATAGATTTTTTCTCATAGCCTGTCTTATCGAAATCAGCGGCACTGATGGAGTCAGAGATTGCAAAATCCTCATAGCCGTCAATATAATATGTAACAAGTCCGCTCTCCGATGCTGAAACGGAGGAAATGCCGCTGCTGGCACTGCTTACCTGCTGCATCAGCACTTCATTTGTCAGTTCAAACACCTTGTTGTTTGCGCTCGTTTCAAAATTATAAGCATTATAAAATGTAACATCGCTATAAGAAAGTTTGTAGGATGATATCAATGCGCGGATATTGCTGTAATCCTCCGGGGTAAGCAGATTTTCATAGGAATCGGAATCGCTGACAGAATTATAGATATCGCCGGTTTCATCAACCGTACAGACAGTCGAGTTTTTCTTTACCTTCTCTCCGTCTGCGATGTAATAGCAGATATAGCCCGAACTGGCAGAATTAACGACAACCTCATCCCGAATGGCAAGTCCGTGCAGAGAAATATTGTTGCTGACATCTCCCTTGCTCACCTGATAAATCGTTACGGAATCTTTTCCGAGAGAGATAAAAAAACTGATGGCAACATACAGCAAAACGGCTGCAATCACAAGAGTTGCAGCGTTTGCCCGAATGTCCTTGTTCATTTGTATCACATGTCGTTGCTTATTCATAGCATCTGTCCTTGTCGAAAAGTTTATAGTTTACACAGCATGTATTTCTTAGTTGATTAAGCATAACAGTCTTACAATTGCGTTATATAAAACTTCCTTTGATTCACCGGATGAGGCGATGACAACATAGCTTTTTCTGTCTTTTGTCACATACATGGCAAGACAGTTTCCTGCACCGCTCGTCGTACCGGTTTTCCACGATTCAATCTGGAAAGTTGCAGGCAATGAAACGGAGCCTGTAAGAAACAGATTTGTCGGCGTACCCTCTATCTCATGGCTGAAGCCGCTCGGATCAAGATAAGAATATGTATAATCCTCCTGGGCGTCAATCTCCCGCAGGAGCTCGTGATTATGAACTTCTTTAATGATTAGATACATATCATATGCCGTAGAATAATGATCTACATCATCTAAACCATGTGGATTCATGAAATGTGTATTGGTTGCTCCGATGCTGTTCGCCTTGTGATTCATCATTTCACAAAAAGCCGGTACATCTCCTGCAACGTACTGTGCGAGAATCAGTCCGTAATAATTATCTGACTCAATCATCAACCCATATAACAGGTCTTTTACACGAATCTGACAGCCGCTTGTCAGCCGGCATGGTGCAACATCCTCCGATGTCAGATCATAGTTTTGTGTTACAGTCACCATATCATCCGCGGAAATTACCCCTGCCTCAATCTGGTCTGCGACAACAATTGCCGTCATCATTTTCGTCATACTGGCAGGATACATCCGTTGATGTGCATTTTTTGCAGACAACACCTTTTTGTCCGTTTCATCTATTAAAAGTGTAAAATAACACTCTGAAAATAAATCTGCATTTGTATTGTCCTCACGGTAAACGACCGTGTCTTCCTGCGGGAAGTCCAGACCGTCTGACTGGCGGACAAGATGATCGACAAGATATGTCTGTGCTTTAGGCTCTGTCTGATATGGCGAAGCTGCATGATTGTTTATAATACAGGCAACAGCCACAAACAGGGCGCACAATACAGATAATATTAAATTCCGAATAAGTGGTTTATTATACATAATTCATTAATGCTTGAATAACTCACGCCAATCCAAATCTCCGCGGTCCAGTGCCTTGATTAAAAGCTCTGCCGTGGCGAGATTCGTTGCAAGCGGAATATTGTGAATATCACATAAAGAAAAAATATTGTTAATATCTACATCATGGCTCTTTTTTGTCTGCGGATCCCGAAGGAAAATCATCATATCCAGATCGTTACTTTCAATCATGGAGCCAAGCTGCTGCTCTCCGCCTGTATGTCCGGCAAGAAATTTGTGTACCGTGAGATTGGTGACCTCCTCAATCATACGACCGGTCGTTCCGGTTGCATATAAATCGTGATGTGACAATATTCCCCGGTATGCAATGCAGAAATTCTGCATCAATTTTTTATTTGCATCATGTGCAATTAAACCGATATTAATGTACGGTTCTCCTTCAGTATATTTCTTATTTCATCGTCAGTAATTTGTTTTTTGCATACTTATATTCAGTACAACACCGATTCCCGCTGAGATGCTGATCAGCGAACTCAACCCGTAACTGATAAACGGCAACGGAATTCCTGTGTTTGGCAAAACACCGGTTGCAACACCGATATTGATAAATGACTGATATGCGATCAGACACCCGATACCGGATGCAATCAACATGCCTTTTGTATCTTTTGCATGTCTTGCCACATGGATACATTGTAACACTATTATCAGTAAAATTGCAACAATTATTACACTTCCGACAAAGCCGAGCTCCTCCCCGATTACGGAGAAAATAAAGTCTGTCTGCTGCTCGGAAATAAAGTTTGCATCCTTTACGGTTGCAATGGTAGAAGTGTTCAATCCCTTTCCCGTCAGCTGTCCGGAACCGATTGCCATGATGGAATTATTTTGCTGGGAATAATCCGTTCCGTATTCCCCCGGATATATAAACTGTAAGATTCTTCGAACCTGATAATCTCTTAACAGCACCTGCCCCGGCTGCTTGATATACCACAGAAAGCTTCCCGCCAGCGGAACGAGTATCAGCAGAGCAATTCCAATGATTTTATAGCTTAATCCCGCTAAGTATAACATCGTGACAAGAATAAGTGCCAGACAGATTGTTGTTGACAAATCCGGTTCTATGACAATCAGCAAAAGGGAGAACCCGATCAGACCGGCAAATAACGCAAGCCCCTGAAACGTATTGATTTTCTTTTGCTCCTTTAATTTCGACAAAAAGGTTGCGGTAAATAAAATCATCAGTATCTTTGAAAATTCGGACGGCTGGAACTGAACGCCTCCGCTTCCGCCGATCAAAATCCAACGTTTTGCATTATTTACCTCAACGCCGGCAATCGGTACAAGAATCAAAATAATGGCATTTATTATAAAAAATATCGTATAAAACCGACATATAAAATCATAATTTACACATGATACAAAAATCATAATTAAAATGCCGACGATAACACCGATTGTCTGTTTGACCGTATAGGAATTGTCTGCGCTGTTAATCATGATAATACCGCATATCATGGCGAGACATACCATGATAAACAATTTATAATTATAGTCTTTGAGATTGAACCTTGTGAACATCTTTATCCTTCTTCTTTAACCAGCCGAGCAGACGGCTGTACCTTTTTTCTTCCTTTGCACCCTCCTGCCCGCATATCCGCAGGGCAATGTGGTCGTATGCTTTGCCTGCCATACAATTTTTTGTGGCAATCGGTGTACCCCGGTTGCTTGCAATTACTATATTTTCATCATCATACACACTTCCGATATGATTCACTCCGAGGATTTCCACAACATCCTCGATGGACATCATTTCCCCGCGTTTTACCATATCCTGTCGAATCCGGTTAATGACAAGATCAATGCGGGGCATCTCGTTGGCATTCAAGATACCAATGATACGGTCCGCATCACGAATGGCGGATACCTCCGGCGTTGTGACGACAATCGCACGCTTTGCGGCAGCAATCGCATTTTTAAATCCTTGTTCAATACCGGCAGGACAATCTATGATGATATAATCATATTCCGGTTTTAACTGTGAAACAAGCTTTACCATTTGCTCCGGCGAAACAGATGACTTGTCTCTTGTCTGCGCTGCCGGCAGCAAGGACAGTCCCTCACACTGCTTATCCTTGATAATTGCTTGTTGATATCTGCAATTTCCTTCTACAGCATCGACAAGGTTATAGACGATACGGTTTTCCAATCCCATGACAACATCCAGATTGCGCAGACCGATATCCGTGTCAATCAGTAATACCTCGAATCCGTGTTTTGCCAGGGCATATCCGATATTCGCGGTGGTCGTTGTTTTTCCAACGCCTCCTTTTCCAGATGTAACAACAATCACTTCACTCATGATAAATCCTCCAGTCTATTTAAGGCTATATACAAATGTATCAGGCCGTCCTTTGTATCCGGACCTTGCTATGCCGCGCAGAGCCCCGATGATGATAATGTTTCCCTCGGATTCTACACTGGCGCCTGATTCAATATCTCCGACAATCACGATACTGGCAGCTGCTGTGATGGATTGTCCGTTTTTCAAATTGCCTATATAAAATAGACCACTTTTATCTGTGTGAATAGTTTTCTTTTGCTGTTTTTCCTCTTTCTTCGGGATTTCTTTCCCGATATTGATTCCCTTGTCCATGAGTATTTCTAAAATGAGTTTTTTTTCGTCCTCTGTCAGATTTTTTCCTTCAAAGGTAACAGAGATGGGTTTTATGTTCGAGTAATAATGTCCGGTATTTCGAAGCTTGTCTATAAGACAGCTTCGGATCTGCTCGATCGTTGCATCCGGAGAGATTATGATTCGAATCCCTGTCTTGTTCCCCTTCATCATAACAGGACTAATCATACTTCACCTCTCTTTAATCCTGATTCGGTTCTGCGTTACCGCTCATTTCGGCTCCGACAAGCTTGTCAGGATCATACATATAAGCATATATAAAACCGGCGAGTTCTCTTGCATTTGCAGAAGAATAACCGTTTTGTATAACACATGTGACAGAGACCTCCGGATTTTCAAAAGGCGCATAGGAAATAAATAAGCCATGATCCGGTTTCACTTCACTCTCCTGGGCAGTACCGGTTTTACCAGCGACTGCGACATTGATCCGGTTGATTAATTCATCGGAACCGGCAGAGTATAAAACCACATTCCGCATACCCTGATGCACCGCCTCCCATGTGGAGACCGGAAGTGTTATCTCATTTTTTACATTTGCATGATTATCTTCTATGACCGTTCCCTCGTAATCCGTCACCTTGTCAATCAATGTCAGGTCATAGCATGTTCCGCTGTTTGCAACGGTTGTGACATAGCGGGAAAGCTGAACCGGTGCATACGTATTTTTTGCTTGTCCGATTGCGGTCCGGACAGCATCGTTATCTGATATATGCGGCTCGATCTCCGGAAGCTCAACACCGGATGTATCTCCAAGTCCGAACATCTTTGCATATTTCTCCAAGCGGCTGATTCCATATGCATCATCGTACTCATTATCTGCATCTATGGAAAGATCATATCCCAGATTGTAAAAAAACAGGTTGCACGAATGCTGTATGGCAGAGGTAACAGTCAGTCCGCCATGTCTGCTGTTGCCCCAGCATTTCGGTGATGGTGTGACCTTATCAAATTCACCGTTACAAAAATACACGGATCCTGTATCAATCACGCCCTCTGTCAATCCTGCTATGGAGACAAGCGGCTTGTATGTGGAGCCCGGAGCTGTACGCTGCTGACAGGCACGGTTATATAACGGTGTTGTTTTATCCTCCAGTAATTTGTTGTAATATTCGGAATTTACTTCATTTGTCAAATAGTTGTTATCATAGCTCGGATAGCTGACCATAGCTTTCACATCGCCGGTCCGTACATCCGTGACAATGACTGAGCCGGAACAGATATCAAGCGCAAGCATTGCAGGCGTAATATCCTGATTTTGAATTTTTTTACGCATAAAATCATAGGCACCGTAATTTCCGGACAGATATTCCTGATATTCCGTATCCCCGTCAACCGTCAGGATGTCCTGATCATACAAAAGCTGAACGACTGCGTCCCCTGATATTTCACCAGATTGTAGCATATCTTTTATAATCTGTTTGTCGAATTCAGTATCCTGTCTTAAATATTCAAGAATATAATCGCATAATGCGTCATAAATCTCGTCATTATCATAATAATCGCTTTGAACCTTCAGGTCTGACAGCTCAATAGCCTCAATACTGATGGCATACTTTAAAAAATGCTCCAGAGAAGTCATATTATTGGTGTAGTCTAAAAATTCCTGATCGTTATTATCAATCATAGATGTATGGAAGACACCGTTATCACTCAGAAATTCACATATATATTCCATATAATCCTGATAGGTTGTATCGAGCTGTGAAAGCGGTGTAAAATCCTGTGTCAGAATTCGGTCGATATTTGCGAGCGTTGTCTCCTTTCCGGTTTCAAAAGCTGTAAGTACCGCCTTTTCTGTATCGGTGACGTCATCTTCTCTCATGGCATCAAGTGTAATACAGTTATTATTGAACAGACCAAAATAAACATCGGTAATGGCGATGCTGGCGTTTTCCTCTGCCACAACATTATACGCAGGTGTCAGGTAAGACAGTATAATGGAGGTAATCTCATCCTCCAATGTATCATAACAATACTTTTGTAGGTTTAAGTCCAGTGTCAGATAAACATCATTTCCGGCTGTTGCCGGTGTTCTTTCGATCGTTTCGATTACTTTTCCGAGATTGTCTACATACATAGTCTCAGAACCGTTTGTTCCGCGGAGATAGGATTCACAATATTGTTCAATCCCCGTTTTACCGATCATTTCTTCCCCTGTATACTGTTCTTCCTCCGGAAGCTCTGCGTTTTCAGTCTTCAGCTCTTCATCCGAAATTGCGCCGATGTAACCGATGATATGCGCAAAATATTTTGCATCATTATAGCGGCGCAGGGATTTTACGGTAACAGTCATACCCGGAAGCTCATCCTTATGCTCCGTAATCGCTGCATTGCTTGCCTCACTGATATCATAGGCAATTGTAATCGGTACATATTGCTGATACCGGTTCATCCAGAGCTTATACCGGCAGGCAACGATCTGCAAATCGTACTCCTTGCTATAGTCATCCGAGACATCAAATATTTTTTCGTTCAGATATTTCATAACGGTATCTGCCGTTGCATTTTTTTGCTCATCGGGCATCTTATCAAAATCGGTTTGTGCATAGACATCCCGCAAAAAATTGTGCAGCTGCTGATCCTTGACGGTAAATTCAAATTCGTTTTCCGCATTCAGATGAATCGGGAAATCAAGCGTCAATGTATCTCCGTTTTTCTCGAGTATCTGAATCGTGTCATACACAATCTGATTTTTCAGTTCATTTTCACTGATTCCAAGCTCGTTTGCCCGTGCTGTCTGTGCACTGTCATTACTGAATACAATCGTGTACGACAGCTCATTATAGGCAAGCAGATTGCCGTCGCAGTCGTATATGTTGCCGCGGACTGAATCAATCGTGAGCGTCTTTTTTGATTTATAGACAAAATTTTCCATGTGCTCCTCTCCCTCTTTTATCTGAAGGACGAAAAGCTGATGAACCAAAATGGAAAACAGCACGACAATGACAACCGTAATCGGAAAGAGCCGGCTTTTTATATAATCCAAAATAATCTCTTTAATTGACTGTAAGATTTCGCGTAACATTGCTTATTCTTCTTCCTTTAAGCATTTATTGATAAATACATATAATTTATAGATGATAACCGTTAAAAGTGCGGTGGAAAGCATCTCCGGAAGTATTACCCGGTAGAGATATGCCGCATAATTTGTCTTGTTTTTGAGCAAAAAACAAAATATAAAAATAACCGTGTTGAACAAAATGTCATCCAGCATAATGACAATCAAGGGAAGCATAACATCCTCAATCATGTAGTTTTTGTGGAAAAAACCGTTCGCATAACCAATCAGCATGTACAAAAGCATGTATGGTCCGAGAATATTAGAAAAAAAGGCATCGACAAGCAGGCCGCAGAACATTCCGACAAACATGCCCTCCTTGCGGCCGCGCATCAGACCGAATGACATAGTCAGGATAAGTAACAAATTCGGTGTTACAGCCCTGAGGCTGTGGAATCCAAACACGGTAGACTGTAATGTAAAATTGATAATAATTAAAATTGCCAGCGTAATAATTCTTTTAATAGTCTGTTTCATATCCGTTATTCTTTCTCTGTACCATTGCTTGAAACGGTTTTCTTTTCGTCTGTGATGACCAGAACATTTGTAATATTGGAGAAATCAACTGCCGGTGTGATATAGGCAGTCATAGTCAGGTTATTTGTATCATAGGTCACTTCTGCTACATAGCCGATAATCAACCCGGAATGATACAAGTCGGAAATCGGTGATGTCACAACCTTATCCCCGATAGATACATTTGCATCCTTGTCTATGTTTTTTACAATCAGATATCCCTGATCATACAGATTCAAATCGCCCTCCACGGTGCAGAGCGCATTCGCAGGCATAACCTTGGCACTGATATTGGAATTATCATCTATAACGGCACGCACCTTTGCATAGTCGTCATAGCATTCTGTAACAATGCCGGCAACACCTTCATCACACATAACATTTGCCCCTTTGTATAAGCCCTGCTTGTTTCCTTTGTCGATATAAAAAGTGGAAAACCAGGAGGACGAGTCCTTTGCAAATACATGCGCTGCCGTCATTTCGTAATCCGGATAGGATTCGTCGAGTGCATAAAGCTCTCGAAGCTCCTGAAGCTCAAGCATTTTATTTTGATAGTTTGTAATCTCCTGCTTGCAGGAAGCAAGCTCTGCCTCCAAAGCCTCCTTTTCCTTTGTGAGCTGCTTAATCTCGTTCAGATTTTTCATTTTGGAATCGGTCCATAGTCCGATTTCATTGATGCCCTTTTGAATCGGAGTAATCAGCTTGCTTGTAAAACGCTTGATACCGGCAACCTGCGGACCTGCCACATAAGACAATACGATTAGCAATATGCCGATAACGGTAAATGTCAGCAGCAAATATTTCGGATGTATATCATTTTTTCGTTCACGTCTCATAGGATACCTCTTTCCAGCATACTCACATAGCTCTCTCCCGCTACAATAATATGGTCCGATAAATGAATGTTTAAAATCTGACCGGCCTCGGCAATCCGCAACGTGGAAGCGATATCTGCATCACTCGGTTCAGGACAGCCGGATGGATGATTGTGAACCAATATGATATTAACCGCTTCATAACGAAGTGCATGGACATAAATCTCACGGGGACACATATGTGCCTGATTGACTGTCCCGGAAGAAAGCTCGATTTCTTTTATAAGCGTATGTGCATTTGTCAGCAACAATAAAAATGTTTTCTCGGTATGAAAAAATCTGCACTTTTCTATATAATACATACCAATTGTGTCAGGAGTTTGAAATTTTAGCTTCTTTTCTAAATGTTCGAGATTCATACGTCTTGCAATCTCTGCAACAGCGAGAAGCTGAATCGCTTTTATCTTGCCAATTCCCGGAATTTTTATCAATTCCTGCGGCAGCAGCAGATTCAGTCCGAGCAGCCCCTTCTGGGTGTCATGGGCATTCAATACCTGCTGTGCCAAATCAATCACACTTGTTTCCTTTGTGCCGCTCCGCATAATGAGCGCTAAAAGCTCTGCATCGTTTAACGAAGCGACACCGAATTTTTCTGCCTTTTCATAAGGCCTTTGGCACGTTGCCAAATCTTTAATTAAATGATTCATTGCATTCTCCTTTCGCCTCTCCAGGTGCGTAAAGGATGAACACTGCTAGTCTAACATACAACCAGTTCTTTTTCTACCATTTTTTGCAGGGACATCATAATACCAAACTTAGCGTGCGGATATGTGAGTCCTCCCTGAAAATAAACGGCATACGGCTCTTTCATCGGGGCATCTGCGGACAGCTCAATAGAGGAACCGGATACAAAGGCACCTGCCGCCATTATAACCTGACTGTCATATCCCGGCATATCCCACGGAATCGGCCGGACAAAGCTGTCAACCGGTGCTGCCGCCTGGATACCTTCGCAGAATGCCTGGATATATTCCGGCTTTCCGAATTCAACAGCCTGAATAATGTCAAAACGAGGCTCCGTTCCATTTGGAATCGCCTTAAAATGCAGACGCTCATAAACATTTGCCGCAAAAATCGCGCCCTTTAATGCCGCAGCGGTGACTGTCGGTGCAAGGAACAAGCCCTGTGCGATATTTCTCGTCACATTTAAAGATGCGCCGACTTCCTTTCCAAGTCCCGGCGTTGTGAGTCTGTATGCACAATTCTCAATATATTCCTTCTTTCCGCATATATAGCCTCCAATCGGGGCAAGTCCGCCGCCCGGATTCTTGATAAGGGAACCGACTACCATTTCGGCTCCGACATCGGTTGGCTCAATCGTCTCTACAAATTCTCCATAACAGTTATCTACCATACATATGACATCCGGTTTTACAGACTTTACAAATGCAATCAATTCTCCAATCTGTTCCACTGACAAGGTTGGACGGACATCGTAGCCTTTTGAGCGCTGGATTTCAATGAGCTTTGTCTTTTCGTTTATGCTTTTGCGGATATTCTCATAATCAAAGCTTCCGTCCGGCAGCAAATCTACTTTTTGAAATGTAATGCCGAATTCCGCTAAGGAGCCCTTGGATTCCCGGATTCCGATTACGCCCTCCAATGTATCATATACTTTTCCGACCGGAGATAATATCTCATCTCCCGGTCTCAAATTGGCAGACAGCGCAATGGATAGTGCATGTGTGCCGCATGTAATCTGCTGCCGCACAAGTGCATCCTCCGTATGAAATACATGTGCATATATTTCTTCCATCGCATCGCGGCCATGGTCATTGTAGCCATATCCGGTCGTTCCGTTTAAATGCGATTCGGAAAAATTTGCCTCCTGCATCGCTTTTATGACTTTAATCTGATTTTGTTCAGCTATTTTATCGATAGTCAGAAATCGTTCCTTTAGGTTTTCCTCAATCGCTTCACAAAAATCATAGACGGATTCATGGATTCCTAAACTTAAATAATATTCTTTGATCTGATTTGTATCACTCATGGTTTTCTCCTAATCTGAATAATCGTCCATGTATAGGACGCTATATGTCAATAATACGTTTACGCTTCAAATGCTGCATGATTTCCTGCATTAAAAGCTCGTCTGTTGCCAGGATGTCTTTATCAAGCCAGATAACCTCTTTTTCTCTGCGAAACCATGTCAGCTGGCGCTTCGCAAAATGTCTGGTATCTCTTTTTAATATGGAAACTGCTTCGTCATAGGAATATTCCTGCATCAAATATCCGTATATCTCTTTATAGCCGATTCCCTGCATACTGTTTGAGGAGGCAGAAAGCTTATATGTCTCTGCAAGTTGTTTTACTTCCTCGACTAAGCCCTGCTCTAACATCTGATCGATACGAAGCTCGATATTTTGATAAAGCGTGCTTCGGTTTTTGGTGAGTACAAAATATGCAAAATTGTAAGGAGACGTTTTTTTACGCTCTGTCTCATTATGCTCTGAAAAACATTTCCCGGTTTGATGATGATATTCAAGTGCGCGAATGACACGCTGCATATTATTGGGATGTATTTTTTCTGCAGATACGGAATCTACATCGCGAAGCATATCGTGCAGGTAATCTGCACCTTTTGTCTTACCTAAAGTCTCCAAGGTCTGCCGATAGCCGTCTTCTTGTTCCTCATCAAAACAGACATCATACAGCAATGCCTGAATATAAAATCCGGTACCGCCTGTCACAATCGGAATATGGCCGTTTGCATATATGATTTCCATCGCTTCTTCTGCCCTTTTTTTAAACTCCATGACATTGAATTCTTCATCCGGCTCTAATATATCGATTAAATGATGTGGGATTCCCTGCATCTCCTCGGGTTTTATTTTTGCAGAACCGATATCAAAATGCTTATAGACCTGAATGGAATCTGCGGAAATGATTTCACCGCTTAACTCCTTTGCAAGCCGGAGTGACAGCTCTGTCTTCCCGACCGCCGTCGGTCCGGTCAGAATAATTAAATTTTTGCTTTTCTTTTCCTGCATATTATCCTACAATTCTGCTGAATTTCTTTTCAAGCTCCGTCTTACTCATGGAAATAATCGTCGGCCTTCCGTGTGGGCAGGTATAAGGATTTTCCAGTGTGAGAAGCTTGTCAAGCAGTGCTTCTATTTCCTGAAAGGATAACTTCATATTTCCCTTTACTGCCGCTTTACATGCCATTGTTGACAATTTCTTTACAAACACATCGTTGGACATATAGCCGGAATTTTGAATCAATGAGCCGACAAACTCCAAAAACATATCACGCTCATGTATACCGAAAAGGTTTGAAGGAACTGCATTGACTTTGAATTCATTGCCTCCAAATTCCTCGATATCATATCCGATTTTCATAAACAAATCGAAATTATCCAAAATTGCCTGCCGTTCCGCATAGGTAACCGTAATCACCATCGGCGGCATAAGCTGCTGGGAAAATACTTCTTTGTTTTTCAGATTCTCAAGCAGCTCCTCATATTTTACTTTTTCATGGGCAGCATGCTGATCCATGATATACAGATTGTCATCATATTCAATGAGCCAGTAAGTTTCAAATAGCTGTCCGATGATTCGATGCTTGACTCGTGCCTTCTCAGACAGGAAATTATCGTCAAACATGCTCGTCTGTGCGTTATTAATCTGAGTGCTTGTATATTTGTAGGCAGCAGAATTTTTATCCATCTTTGGTTTGTCTGTTGTCTGCGGTGCTTTGGAGCTCTCATAAGTCACTCCATTATCCTTCACAAGATGTTCGATATCCTGAAGTCTGCCATTATCTTCATTTTCTGCGTCCGCTTTTTTTAACGCCTCCAGTATCTTATAGGTAGGACTGTATTTTCCGGCGCGCGTATTTGCCTGCGGTGTATAGGCTTTATCTGCCTGCTGTGTATGTGAACCATATGCCTGTGTTGCATTCAAATTGTTTGCCTGTTGCGCATGTGAACTATTTGCCTGTTGTGCACGCATGGTTTCATATGGCTCCGCAGGCTTTACCTCAGGATGTTCAATGACAGGCTTTGCAACCGGATGTTCGCTTTCCTTTGGAATCATTTCCCGGTGTGTCAGCGCATTTTTAACTGCGTTACAGCACACCTCAAACAGCTTCTTTTCGTTGTCATATTTAAATTCCATCTTCGTCGGATGGACATTCACATCACATTTTTCCTGTGGCAGTTCCAGATACAATACGGTAAATGGAAATTTATGCTGCATGACAAAGGTACGATAGCCCTCCTCTATCGCCCGATTTACGACATTGCTCTTTATATACCGCTTATTAATAAAATAATTCTCAAGTCCACGGTTCCCGCGTGAGATAAACGGTTTTCCAATAAATCCGGACAGATGAATCTCCTCGTCCGTATAATCCACCTCGATTAGATTTGCCGTGATATCACGCCCATAGAGCTGATAAATCGTATCCTTCAGCTTGCCGTTTCCGGAGGTGTCAAGCTTTGTCTGTCCATTTGCAATCAGCTTGAAGGAAATCTCCGGGTGTGACAGTGCAATCCTTGTTAAAAGATCAAATATATATGAACCTTCTGTCATATTTGATTTTAAAAATTTCTTTCGGGCAGGTGTGTTATAAAACAGATTGCGGACGACAATCGTTGTCCCGTCCGGTACTCCGACATCCCGATATTCGATTTCCTTGCCACCGTGTATGACATATTTGATTCCGGTTAAGTCCATCGCCGTCTTCGTAATCATTTCCGTCTGGGAAACTGCAGCAATTGTCGATAAGGCTTCCCCACGAAAGCCAAGTGATAAAATGGACTTGAGATCCTCAACTTGTTCAATTTTACTTGTGGCATGCCGCATATAGGCTGTCCGTACTTCATCCTTTGGAATCCCGCAGCCGTTGTCTGTCACACGAATAAATGTCGTTCCGCCCTCTTTTATCTCAACCGTAACTGCGCTTGCACCCGCATCAATGGCATTTTCAAGCAGCTCCTTTACAACGGAGGACGGCCGTTCAATGACTTCTCCCGCAGCGATTTTATCAATTGTAGCCTTATCCAGTACTTTAATCATGTTTTAAACGCTCCTGTAGCTCTTGTAGATACAACATTGCTTTCATCGGTGTCATGTTATTCAAATCCATCGTTTTCAGTTCATTGGCAATCGACATGAAAGCCGGAGTCGGAAACAGTGACATCTGCTCATAAGTTTGCTGTGTACTCTCTTGTTTCTCCGGTTTCTTCAAGTCGCTTTTGATATCAATATCGCGAACCTTCGATGCAATATCAGAATCAATCAGCTTGTCGCAGATTTCGCGTGCCCGATTTAAGACGGTCTCCGGAACACCGGCAAGCTTTGCCACCTGAATTCCATAGCTTCTGTCAGCACCGCCCTTTATGATTTTCCGAAGAAAAACGATGTCATCCCCTTTTTCCTGTACGGCAATACAGAAATTGTTGACAGAGGACAATTTGCCCTCTAGCTCCGTCAGTTCATGATAATGTGTAGCAAACAGCGTTTTGGCACCGAGAATATCCGGATTCGCAATATATTCCACAACCGCCCACGCAATCGATAAGCCGTCAAACGTGGATGTACCACGCCCGATTTCATCCAGAATCAGAAGACTGTCCTTTGTCGCATTTCGCAAAATATTTGCGACCTCATTCATCTCAATCATAAATGTGGACTGACCGGATGCCAAGTCATCCGATGCACCGACTCGCGTAAAGATTCGGTCACATAAGCCGATATTTGCAGATTCGGCAGGAACAAAGGAGCCAATCTGTGCCATCAGCGTAATAAGTGCAGTTTGACGCATGTACGTGGATTTACCTGCCATATTCGGACCGGTGATGATGGAAATGCGGCTTTCTGCATTGTTTAAATATGTATCATTTGCAACGAAGCTGTCATCCCCTAACATCTTTTCCACTACCGGATGACGCCCGTTTTTGATATCAATGACACCCTCCTCATTTAATGACGGACGGACGTAATTATTTTTATCTGCCACATAGGCAAGCGATGTCAGCGCATCTAATTCCGCGATGCAACCAGCCATCTTCTGAACACGTACAAGTGCGTCAGATAATGTATCCCGAAGCCTTACATAACAATCGTATTCCAGCGCATATAATTTATCCTCTGCGCCAAGAATTTTGTCAGATAAGTTATTTAACTCATTCGTTGTAAAGCGTTCGGCATTTGTAAGCGTCTGTTTTCGAATAAAGTAATCCGGAACCATAGACAAAAAGGAATTTGTTACCTCGAAATAATAGTCAAATACTTTGTTGTATTTTATCTTTAGTCCTTTGATGCCTGTCTTTTCCCGCTCTTTTGCCTCAAGATCGGCAAGCCATGTCTTACACTCGGTTTTTGCCAGACGAAGCTCGTCAATCTCCTCTTTGTATCCCTGCCGGAAAATGCCGCCTTCCTTGATTGCTATCGGAGGCTCTTCCACAATGGCACTTTCCAAAAGCTCATACAAATCTTCCAATGTGTCATAATCTTCATATATTTCCCGAAAACGTTCTGCCGGAAGTTCTTTTACCAGATTTTGAATGTCCGGCAGATATTGAATGGATGTCTTAAATGCAAGCAAGTCCCGCGGATTCGCCGTTTTTAATGCAATTCTTGTCGTAAGACGTTCAAGATCGTAAATTGTGTTCAGATATTCCCGCAGCTCTTCACGAATAATTAATTCCTGATTAATTGCAGTAATCGCATCCAGCCGTTTTTCAATTTCGGATTTTCTCAAAAGCGGCTGTTCCACATATTCCCGCAGCTTTCTTGCACCCATAGCTGTTTTTGTCTTGTCAAGCACCCAGAGCAGGGAACCCTTTTTTTGCTTATCACGAAGCGTTTCGGTCAGCTCCAGATTCCTTCTTGTAGAAGAATCAAGCAGCATATAGGAATCAACCGAATATAATTCAATATGATTGATATGGGAAAGCGCATTCATCTGTGTCTCATGCAGATACTGCAGCAAAGCGCCACATGAAAGTACAGACGCAGTCGTATCCTTTAACCCAAGACCTTCCAGACTGTTGATGTGAAAATGCCGTTTCAGCATAATCTCATCTGTCTCATAATTAAAATAATGCGCCGGTGCCTCGCTGCATAAAACATGCAGCCGCTCACACATGATGGCAATATCCTGTGTCTCCTCCATCACGGTAGATTGATAAATCATCTCAGACGGCTGATATTTGTTGATTTCATCAATCACCTTTTCAGCAGTCTGAATCTGACATGTTTTAAAAACACCTGTCGATAAGTCCGTTACGGAAATTCCAAAGATATGGTTTTCGTATGCAAGACTCATCAGGTAATTATTTTTTGATTCCTCCAGACTTTCTGCAGAAAGGTTCGTGCCCGGCGTAACAATACGGATTACATCCCGCTTTACAAGTCCTTTGGCTAATTTCGGGTCCTCCATCTGCTCCGCAATTGCGACCTTATACCCTTTTTTTACAAGCTGATTGATATAGGTATCTGCTGCATGAAACGGGACTCCGCACATCGGGGCACGTTCCTCCATTCCGCAGTCCTTGCCGGTCAAGGTGATTTCGAGTTCTTTCGATGCAGTTAATGCGTCGTCAAAAAACATCTCGTAAAAATCACCCAGACGATAAAATAAAATGCAGTCCTTATATTTTTCTTTTGTTGCGACATATTGCTCCATCATGGGAGAAAGCTTTGCCACGTGATCACCCTATCCTTTCTCCCAGAAAATAAAAGCCCTTACTTTCTGCAAGCTTTATATCTACGGTTGTTCCAATTAAGTCTTTTGTACCCGGAAAATGAACGGTAATATTCTCTTCTGTGCGCCCGGTCACAAGCATCGCATCCTGATGGTTTATCTCCTCGACGAGTACCGGTTTTACCTGCCCCTCAAAACGGCGAATCTGTTCATTTGAAATCGTATTGACAAGCGTCAAAAGACGGTTAAAGCGATTCTTAATAACATCCTCCGGAATTTGATCTTCCATCGTCGCAGCCGGAGTTCCGGTCCGCTTTGAATAGATAAAGGTAAATGCCTGATCAAATCTTACCTGTTCTACAATTGACAGTGTATCTTCAAAATCTTCCTCTGTCTCCCCCGGGAAACCGACAATGATATCTGTCGTCAGAGAAATATCCGGCATCTTTGCGCGGATTTTATCTACAAGCGTCAGATACTGCTCTTTTGTATAGCGACGGTTCATGCGCTTTAAAATCTCCGTTGAACCGGACTGTACCGGAAGATGCAGATGCTTACATATCTTTGGCTCCTTTGCCATGACGGCAATCAATTCATCCGATAAATCTTTTGGATGGCTTGTCATAAAACGAACACGTTCGATACCGTCAATCCTGCAAACCTCCTCCAAAAGCTCTGGAAATGTAACCCTGTCTTTTTCTTCTACTGTTACGATTTTTCCATCCTCGTAATCATAGATATTGCCATAGGAATTAACATTTTGACCAAGTAGCATAACTTCACGGATTCCCTGCTTAGCAAGTGCTTGAATCTCAGCCAGAATCTCTTCTTTTTTCCGGCTCCGCTCTCTGCCCCGCACATACGGAACGATACAATATGTACAGAAGTTGTTGCAGCCATACATGATATTGACGCCGGATTTAAAGCTGTATTTTCGTTTTCTCGGAAGCTGTTCTACTGTCTCCTTCGTCTCATTTAAAATTTCTATCGTCTGTTCCCCTGTCTGCATATAGGTAAAAATCATCTCAGAGAGCTTATAAATATTATGTGTTCCGAAAATAATATCCACAAAACGATATTTTTTTCGGATTGTCTCAATGACATGCTCCTCCTGCATCATACAGCCGCATAGGCAGACAATCATATCTTTATTTTTATTCTTTAATGCTTTTATATGCCCTAGGTGTCCGTATAGCTTCTGGTTTGCATTTTCCCGGACGGTACATGTATTAAATATCACAAAATCGGCCGTTTCATCATCAACCTCTTCGTAACCGATTGCATCCATGATACCTTTAAGCTTTTCAGAATCGTGTGCGTTCATCTGACATCCGAATGTCTGTATGTTGTAGGTAAGCATACGGTTCAAAGCTGCCTTTTTTTCAAGCACAAGTGCCTTACACTTGTTCATAAAATAGTATTGTCTATCCGGCTCCATTGCAGGC
Source organism: uncultured Bacteroides sp. (assembly GCA_964563955.1). Classification (GTDB taxonomy): domain Bacteria; phylum Bacillota; class Clostridia; order Lachnospirales; family Lachnospiraceae; genus Coprococcus_C. The sequence continues at coordinate 45,424 of CAZLZH010000005.1, forward strand.
GGTTCCGTATTTATATCTATTTTATCGAAATCCATTTCATTATCCATTTTCCTTGATGATTCTCTCTTTCTGTCATGTCTTATAACTTACATATTATATAAGAAAATGGTGTGATTTTCAACTGCTACCTTCATGTATATAGAAAAGAAAAAGAACCGGGAATCTTTCTCCCGGTTCAAAGTAAGGTATGGTATGGAATCTATTTATGACGGAGCTGCGTAGTATGGAACTACAAGTGTTGCCCCGTTATAAATCGTATCATTGGAAAGATTATTGATAAATTTGACTTCATCAATATAATCTTCATAGCTGTCATACTCTTCCGAGTAGTTTTCCTCTGCAATCGTCCAGAGTGTATCGTCATCTGTAATTGTGACACATTTGTAATATTTCTGATTTACTGTCGCTGCTTCTGCTTCCTGACCTTTCCCTGTAAAGCCCAATATAATAACCAAGCCAAGCAGAATACATAAACCAAGTATGATGCCTCTATAACCTTTCAAGAAATAAATATCTTTGTTTTTTGCATGTGTTCTGTTCATATTGTTCTCCCTCTCTCTGATAAAACATCCGCTTATTTATAACATTTACCGTATGTCCTGTATCGATTGTCGGTATAATCGCTTGTGAACATTTGTTCGATGATTGTATTATATAGAACATTTGTTCTTTTGTCAATACTTTTATCGAATAAATGTTCGATTTTTTCAAAAAAAACACCCGGTACCAGAAAACCTTCTGATACCGAGTGTTTTTTCCGTTAGCAATCTACAGTTTCTCCAACCTGTCCATCCAGAGCTTTACCGAGGCGTCACTCGGCATACGCCAGTCACCGCGCGGCGAAAGGCAGACGCTTCCCACCTTCACACCATCCGGCATGCAGCTTCGTTTGAACTGCTGGGAGAAAAAGCGTTTATAGAACATCTTCATCCATTTTAAGATTGTGTCTGCATCATAGCTGCCTGCAAATGCCCTTTTTGCCATATAAAATATCTTATCCGGAGCAAAGCCAAAACGCATGCTGTAATACAAAAAGAAGTCATGCAGCTCGTATGGTCCGACGGAATCCTCTGTCTTTTGTGCGATATTTCCGTTTTCATCCGGCGGCAGTAATTCCGGACTGATTGGAGTGTCGATGATATCCTTCAGCACATCCGTACTCTCCGGGAACAGATTACAGTCAATCACACTTGCAATCATCCATTTCACAAGTGTCTTCGGTATGCTTGCATTGACACCATACATGCTCATCTGGTCGGCATTGTAGGTACACCAGCCAAGCGAGAGCTCCGACAAATCTCCGGTTCCGACAACGATTGCCCCAATCTGGTTCGCATAATCCATCAAAACCTGTGTGCGCTCACGAGCCTGAACATTTTCATAAGTAATATCCTTGTTATTTATATCATGTCCGATATCCGCATAGTGTACCATGCATGCTTCCTTGATCGGAATTTCCATCATGGAGATACCAAGTGTCTGCATCAAGGTTCTGGCATTTTGATAAGTTCGGTCTGTTGTGCCAAACGCAGGCATTGTAATACCGGTCAAATCCGTCATTGGTCGATGCATCTTCTTCAATGTCTGTGCAGCAACCAAAAGCGAAAGTGTAGAATCCATACCGCCTGACACACCAATCACCATACGGCTTCCGCATACAGACAGACGTTTTTCAAGTCCGCCAATCTGCATATTGAAAATGTCCATGCAGCGCTCCATGCGTTTTTTATCGTTGTTCGGTGTAAACGGATGCGGACGGATTTCCCGAAGACTTCCGTCACTTCCGAATGACTTTGAAACCGGAATGTGAATCCGGCGTATCGTTTTGTCACTTCCAAACATACCGGCACAGTCCTGATAGGTCTTGCCCTTTAAACGGTCATTGCGTATCTTTTCCATATCGAAATCCATGACGAGCAGATAATCATTATCTGCAATGGAATTATTTTCCGCAAGCATTTTTCCGTTTTCGCAGAGCATACTGTGTCCGGAAAAAATCAGGTCGGTCGTGCTTTCGTTTGCACCGGCTGAAACATACAGATAATCACACATCAGTGACATTGATTTTTGCTTTACAATCGAACGGCGGTATTCACGCTTGCCGATTGTGTCATTGCTTGCCGAAAGATTAACGATAAGCTCCGCTCCACTCATTGCCATATACGTAGACGGAGTCAGCGGTGCCCATAAATCCTCGCAGATTTCAACGCCAAAGCAATAGGCATCCGACAGCTCAAAAATGAAATCATTTCCAATCGGAATCTTATATTCTTCACAATCACATCCAAACAGCCAAGATGCGTCTATCTCATTGATTCCAAGTTCTTTTGCTGAAGAAAACCAGCGTTTTTCATAAAATTCATTGTAATTCGGCAGAAATGTTTTCACATGGATGCCATATATTTTACCCTGATAGGAAGTTACCGATACATTATAAAGTGCGTCAGAAATGGATAACGGCATGCCAAATACAACGATGATATCCAAATCCTTTGTCGCGTCAACCAGCTTTTTTGCTGCATGCTTAGCACATTCCAGTAATGTATGCTGGAAAAAAAGATCCCCGCAGCTATATCCGGTCAGACCAAGCTCAGGAAATGTGACAAGACCTGCCCCTTTTTCTGCCGCTTCTTTTATTTTTAAAAGCATCTGTTCCAGATTATAGTCAATATCTGCAACCCTTACATCCGGAACTGCTGCAGCCACTCTGTAAAAATCGAACATATTATTCCTCTCTTTCCTGCAAATCCAACTGCAATCCTTTTAGATAATGAATCGCTGCACCGGATTCTGACTTTAAAAAATAACGCGAATCCAACTCATCATATTTAAAATTATTCGCATGCCCCTGCTCTGCACGATTGATATAAGTCATAAGCTCATGAAAACGCATATAATAAAACTCATTTCTATGTGATAACATCAAAATCAAAAAGCTGATACCTTTTTGCTCCTCAAAGCTCTGCATAAATGCAATCTGGTGTGCATGAATATTCCGAAGCGGAAATGTATCCTTCGCACACTCCTTGGCATCAAAACAGACCGGAACGCCTTGTATGGCTCCAATATAATCGACAGTCGAATCCTTTTCAAAATAGGCAAGCTTAATCTGCCCGGTATCGGAATCTATTTTAACCGGTGTAATCGGTGTCGGAATTTTTTGTACAAGTCCAAGCTTTTTTTCTTTATATAATTCATTTGTCAGATTGATTAGCTCCTCCAATGTTGAGCCCCGCAATCCACGGGAATTCCATGTTGGCATAGTATTTCCTTTGTCTTATTTACATAATATCAGTTATGGTCAACTTTAAATATTTTGCAATCTCTATAAATTCTTCTGGCAATGGGTCTTTTATGACTTTTCCGTCTGCAAACCTTACCATTCCTGCGTGAAGCAGTTGATGTGTTAAATGAAACTGCTCGCGTATGATATGATTGACTGTTTTATCTCCGTACTTCCAATCTCCGAGCATAAAATACCCTAATGCCTGCAGATGTGCCCGGATCTGATGGGATTTTCCGGTATAGAGCTTGACACGAAGCAGACTGTAATCGCCGTGTACGGAAATCGGAGTAAACTCGGTTTCAATCTTTGTGCCATTCGCTTCCTCTTGTGTCCGATAGATGCGTGAATGATTTTTATCGCTGTTTTTCACAAGATATGCAATATCGTGAATCGGCTGCTTCATAACTCCTTTTACAATCGTAAAATAATATTTATCACAGCTTCGATCTTTTAATGCCTTTGAGAGCATCCGGCTTCCCTGTAAGGTGATACCCGCTAATATGATGCCGGATGTATTTCGGTCAAGCCGGTTACAAATCGAAGGTGTAAATGTCTCGAATGCCTCTTTCGTAAGCTTCTTGTTTGTAAGACAATAATCCACGATTTGTTCGTTTATCGAATAATCCTGCTTTTCTGCTTTTTGCGACAGCATACCGGCAGGCTTGTGAACGGCAAGTATATCCTCATCCTCATACAATACCTGTAATGGATTTGCTGTTTGGATTTGCCCGACCTGCATCTTGTCACTTCGGAATTTCTCTATCGTTTCATCAGAAAGAAACAGACAAATCCTATCACCTTCCGCAAGAATTTCATCTCCCGCTGCTTTTTTTCCGTTTCGCGTAATATTTTTCTTGCGAAGCATCTTATAAATAAACGAGGATGGTGCCTGATTAAGATATTTCATCATATACTTGTTCAGACGCTGCCCCGCGTCCTTCTTTGAAACCTGCAATTCCCTCATAATCTGTCCTTTGCATTTAATTTAAACACAATAAGTAAGCAGCTGCTCCCGCATATGTTTATCTACAAGCTTTGTATTGTCATTCGGTTCACTGAGTGAACATACCTTTTTTAAATAGGCATCCACATCGGTATAGATATGAATCAGATATTTATATTTGCTGTTTGCAAATGCTGCCTGAATACATTTTTCATAATCATTTTTATGCTCCGGATAATGCTTATCCAAAATAAGCGCGCATACTTTTCCGTTTTTGACACAGATGGATTCAAAAAAATGCATGCCCTCATATTGTGCAATCACAACATCATACAACAGCCCGGACATCTCTTTTCCATTCGTCTGTGTCCGTTCTAATATATGTTGATGGATATTTTCCGGCATGGAAGTAAATTTTATGCATGTAATATAGGCTATCAAAAACTTTGCAAATGGAAGCACAAGCAGGATAGCGAACACAACCATCACACGGCTTGTATCTCCATACATCAAAAGCATCGTGATAATAATAAATGCAATCATGGCTGCCAGAACCAGTGTAATTAAAAGCTTTGTTCTTTTATAGTAATTGATATAGCCGTACTGGCCTTTTTCTTTTTTCTTCATAGTCTACCTGATTGATAAAAATAATCTGCGTGATTACATAAATGTCCGGTCAGAAGCAAAAAACGGCAGAATCAGGCCATGCGGTACTAATTTTGCTGCCACGCGGAACGCTTTCATGACAGGACCGTATGTCGAAACTGCCCTTCCTTTGGCAGCATCCTCCAGTGCAAGCGCACATACATCCTTTGCCTTCACGCGCAAAATAGTTTTATAGCCCTTTGTCTTAGTATAGGTTTCCGCAATATCAAAAAATTCGGTATCCACAGGTCCCGGACAGACAGCGGTCACACAAATATTCCGCTTCTTTAATTCCTGATTTAATGCTCTTGAAAACGACAGTACATACGCCTTTGACGCTGCATAAACTGCAAAATTCGGCTGCGGTAAAAAGGCAGCAGAGCTTGCAATGTTGATAATATTTGCTTTCTTTGCCATATATGGAAGGGAAAGCTTGGTGATTTTTGTAAGCGACTCACAGTTTACACATACCATACCAGTCTGGTCCTCTGTATCAATCTGCGATACATATCCCATCTTACCGAATCCGGCGGCATTCACTAAAACACGGATCTGTGGATGGTAGTATCGGAGCATCTGTGCATAGGAAGCCATATCCTCCTCGTTTGTCACATCATATGGAAGCATGCGGACATGGACACTTCGCAATTCCTGTTTTAATTCAGCAAGGCGCTCAAGCCGTCTTGCCATAATCCAGATTTCATCAATTGTTACAAACCGGTCTCTGATTTGTTTTGCAAATTCACGGCCAAGACCGGAAGATGCCCCTGTTACTACTGCAATTCTCATGCCATAAGCCTCCATCCTGCTAAATACTTGTTTTTTAAAACGCCCTGGTTTGCCTTTCCAAACCCAAGCGGATATCCATCTACGCATACAAGGGTATAGCCGTTTTTTACTGTGGAATCCTCAAACGTAATCGTCTCTCCCTTCAGATACCGTATCACGCTTTGGCCATCGGCACGAAGATTTAGACAGTTGTCAAATACATCCATAGTAAGCGTCATCGCCAAAGACTGACTCGGTTCGAAACGATTTTTCTTAATTTCACCCATATATAATCCACAACGCAGAATCCGAAGTCCCTTGACAGAAGGAAAGCTTTCGGGTATGTAATAAAGCTTGTCTGCGGATATTTCAAAGCGTTCTGGCAAAAACGGGACATTTATATGGGATAAAAATTCTGTGACACTGTCCGGAAGCTTCGCTTTCTTGACAGGATAATCGCCATAATTATCCTGCGGATTTGCAATACCCTGTTTTTTTACAAGGCAGACGAAATGTCCCTCCCCCTCGATTCTATGCGGCCAAAGTCTCGCACATTTTGCAAGCTCCGGATTTTTTGTATTGCTCCACTCCGGATGCCCGTGGTCAAACTTCTCGTATGGGTGGAAATCAACAAGTGTCAGCCGGTCGTCAAGGGAAAGCAGATATTCGATGGACTGCTCATTTTCAAGCGGAGCAAATGTACAGGTCGAATATAACAGCATGCCACCCGGTTTCAGCATCTTAACAACCTGCTCTAAAATCCCTCTTTGTAAATCCGAGAATAACTGATTTCCATTATTTTCCCAAGCGGTAATCATGGAGGCGGATTTACGGAACATGCCCTCGCCGGAGCACGGCGCATCAATCAATATCTTATCAAAATATTCCGGAAAACGCTCTGCTAACCGATAGGGCGGCTCACTCAAAATAAGCGCGTTGGTAACTCCGAACACCTCCAGATTTTTTAAAAGTGCTTTTGCTCTGGAAGCACTGATATCGTTTGACACGAGAATACCGCTTCCGCCGAGCTTTGCCGCAAGCTCCGTCGATTTACCGCCCGGAGCGGCACAGATATCAAGTACACGTTCATTTTCTTCAATCGGAAGCACATTTGCAGGCGTCATTGCCGACGGTTCCTGTATATAGTATAAACCTGCATAATAATATGGATGCTTCGACGGCTTGTCAACTGTTTCATCATAGTAAAAACCGTTTTCGCACCACGGTACCTGCCGCAGGTGAAACGGATTGATCTTCATAAAATCAGAAACCGATATCTTACTCGTATTGATTCTTATACCATGATACATCGGCTGGTCAAGGCATGCCTGATACTGTTCAAAATCATCCTGTAAAAGCGCACGCATATTTTCTTCAAATGTAACCGGTAAATTCATTGTAATAAGCTCCTCATACTGTTTGGTACATAAGCACGAACAAAAATGCCATCCTCGCAGTATTTTTCTTCGAGTAGATTTCCTTCTTTTCGAATCTGCTGAATCATACCTGCCCGATTGTAGGGTATCGTTTTTTCTACATATGCCCGGCTGTTGTTTATCATTTCTTCCAATGTGCTGTGAAGCTCATCGAATCCGGTTCCCTGCTTTGCAGATACAGGAATCGTCTTATCCGCCTGAAAGTCCTTTATAGCGGGAAGCTCATCCACACAATCAATCTTATTAAACAAGGTAATAACCGGTTTATCCCCTACACCTAAGTCGTGCAAAGTCTCATAAACAGTCATGACATGTAAATCCGCCTGCGGATTGGCAATATCGACTACATGCAATATAATATCCGCATATTTCGCCTCCTCAAGTGTGGAGCGAAATGCATCAATCAAATGATGCGGAAGCTTACGGATAAAGCCAACTGTATCCGTCAGGATAATTTCCTGTCCGTTCGGCAGCTTATAATTACGTGAAGTCGGATCTAGTGTCGCAAATAATTTATCCTCCTCCAACACATTTGCATCTGTCAGTTTATTCAGCAAGGTTGACTTTCCGGCATTCGTATAGCCAACAATTGCCACAATCGGTATATTGCTGCTCATGCGCTGCTTTCGCATGACATCACGATGGGAAATATCATCCTTTAAATCGGCAGACAGCTTAGATATGCGGTCACGAATCAATCGTCTGTCGACCTCCAGCTTCTTCTCGCCGGGACCTCTTGTTCCGATACCGCCGCCGAGTCTTGACATCACACGCCCCATACCGGTCAGACGGCTGCTCTGGTATTTGAGCTGAGCTAACTCAACCTGAATTTTACCTTCTCTCGTTACCGCATGCCCTGCAAAAATATCCAGAATCACCATCGTGCGGTCCATAACTTTTACATCTAATTGCTGCTCCAGATTTTTCATCTGAATCGGAGAAAGCTCATCATCACAGACAACGCCGGTCGCACCGGTATTTTCTACAAGCTCACGGAGCTCCTCAACCTTGCCTGTACCGAGATAGGTTGCCTTTTCAATGCTTTCTTTATTTTGGATTAAACGGCCGACCGTGACGGCTCCGGCTGTGTCTACAAGCTCTTCCAATTCATCTAAATTGACAGAAATATTTTCTCCGTCTCCTAAATCCACAGCAAATAAAATTACTTTTTCGATTTCTTCTTTATTTTCAAACATAAAGCTCCTTGCAGTTTACATAATATAATTATTATCAACTAATGTTACGGATTTTCAACCTCGTTTGTTTCATTTTCCGGAATGACATGGAATTTATCGTTGATCGGCGTTTCATTCAGATTGATACGCGTATCCAGATATGCAAGTATATCCTTCCCTTTTTGATCCTCCGGATATGCATTGACATAGGCACCTGCAAGCGAATATGCCTGATTGTAGTCAAGCATTTCCTTGTAACAAATAATCTGGGCATATTTTATCTCTTGCAAATATTCCGTATCTCCGCAGTTCTCTCCTTGAGAAAGATACACAAGCGTCTGTGCATAGTCCTTCATCTGGAAATAATACGATGCATATTTATAGTATAAGTAAGAATTCATACCATTATAACCTGCAAATATATCCAGATATTCTTTCATCTTTTCATAATTTTTCTGATTCTCGTAACAGACCGCCACATAGATACTCATCTCAGTATGTCCGACTTCGACTGCTCTTATAAAGGTCGCGGTCGTAGAAACGAAATCTCCCTTTTGAAAATTAGACAAGGCATGTACAATATCCAGCAAAAAATCAAGCTCTGATGCCTCGTACTGGCTGGCAGAATAATCATTTTGAATCTGTTTATAAACCTGTTCAGCATCCTCAAACAGTTGAAGCCTTATCATGCAATCCGCTTCATATTTTAAAATATCGATATCCAAACTATCCGAGAACCACTGATGTTCTGCATATGCCTGCTGAAAACCGGTAAGTGCTTCTTTATAATTGCCTTCCGAATAAAGGGAAAGTGCATCCTCTCTCAGCTTTTTCTTATCTGAAAAAATATTCAGACATATGACAAGAAATAACGCTAAGATAAAAAGCATGCTGAAAAAATGCACCCGCTTCCAAAATCTCTTTTTTTCGCGTTTCCTGCGTGCAAGCTCCCGGTCATATTCACTTTTTTTGATATAGTTATTTGATTTTTTCATATATCTTTATTCTTTCTACCACCATACCACGGATTGTTTCATTGCTTTTTGACCATGGTATCATATTACTGAGCCGGCACTGCCGGGTCTGTCGTATCAGCCGGGTTTGTTGTATCAGCCGGATTCGTTGTATTACCCGGTTCTGTCACGGAACCCGGGGCGGTTGTATCCGTTTCACCCGGAAGTACAACCGTACTGTTTGGGTCAATTGCAGGCTGTGAAACACTGCCGCCGTTTATCAAGGTATAGAACTCCTCCAAAGTCAGATTGTTTGTCTTTAAGAAATTCGCAGCATCCCTGCCGACATAGCGGAAATGCCATGGCTCATAGGCATGACCCGTTACTGCTTCCTTACCCTCCGGATAACGCACAATAAATCCGTATTCCGTACAATGCTCCATCAGCCACTGATTTGTGCCAAGCGTAGAGACAAATGACGGCTCTAAGGTTTCTACATCATGTGCCGTTACATCAAATGCAAGACCGGTTGCATACTCACCGCTTCCCGGTGTCTCAGCGCTGATATAACCGCCTTTAATGGTATATTCATGCCCTGCCGTATTACATGCTTCAAGCATAGCGAGCAAATCGCTGTAGATTCGCTCATCAACAATGTAGCCGCTGTTTAATTGATGCTGTTCAAATGTATAATCAGCAGCAATCGGATTTGTATCATTGACAAGCACAATAAAGTCACGGTTATTTTGGTATATATAATTTGCCTGTTCACGTAAGACAGCCTGTGGGTCTACTGCTTCCGTCGTCGTTGCTTCTGTCGTAATTTCCGTCGTCGGTTTCTTGTCTTTTTTCTTACCGGAGACACCGTGTACAATTAGACAAATCAACACAATCAGAATCACAAAACCTATAATTGTATAGGTCAATATGCTATAGTCCCCCGCCTTCGTATGCCGTATAAGCATGCGGACATATTTCTTTATAATTCTTTTTAGCTTTCGGAATAATTTTTTTGCGTGCTTCCACACAAATTTACAGAATATCCCGATATAATGGAACAGATAAGCAAAAAACAATTTGACACCGTCCCAAAATACCTTCGCATATTTCGTTACCGTTTCCCATCCGTTATTGTTATCCATAGGTACCTCCCAAATTTTACAGAATGTCAATATATTCGCCGGATAATGCTTTATTCATGCTTCGCACAGCACAAAATTTACCACACATGGAGCAGCTGTCCTCGTGCTCCGGTTTTCTATCCTCACGAATTGCTTTTGCAGTTTCCGGATCCATCGAACATTCCCACTGCTTATCCCAATCGAGCGTTCGTCTTGCATCCGCCATTTTGTCATCTATCTCTCTGGCACCGCGCACACCCTTTGCGATATCCGCTGCATGCGCAGCAATCTTCGATGCGATAATTCCCTGTTTTACATCCTCCACATTCGGCAGAGCAAGATGTTCCGCCGGTGTCACATAACAAAGAAATGCAGCGCCTGCCTGCGCGGCGATTGCACCGCCGATTGCAGATGTAATATGGTCATAGCCCGGTGCAATATCTGTCACAATCGGTCCAAGCACATAAAACGGTGCCCCCATGCAGATACTCTGCTGTACCTTCATATTGGCTGCAATCTGATCCATCGGCATATGTCCCGGTCCTTCGACCATAACCTGCACATTTCTTTCCCATGCACGTTTTGTAAGCTCTCCGAGACGTACAAGCTCCTCTATCTGGCATACATCGGTCGCATCAGCAAGACATCCGGGTCTGCACGCATCTCCAAGAGAAATCGTGACATCATACTGCTCGCATATATCCAAAATTTCATCGTAATATTCATAAAACGGATTTTCCTCTCCGGTCATAGTCATCCATGCAAATACAAGCGAACCGCCACGCGAAACAAGGTTCATCTTTCGCTTATGCTTTTTGATCTGCTCCAGCGTTTTTCTTGTAATTCCACAGTGCAGCGTCACAAAATCAACTCCGTTTTCCGCATGTAACCGTATGACATCAATAAAATCCTTCGCAGTCAGTGTTGCAAGATCCCGCTGGTAATGAATTACAGAATCATAGACAGGTACGGTTCCAATCATAACCGGACATTCCGCAACCAGCTTCTTTCGAAACGGCTCTGTATCTCCGTGTGAGGATAAGTCCATAATTGCATGTGCACCAAGCTCAACTGCCTGCATCACCTTTTTCATCTCGATATCATAATCCTTGCAGTCACGGGAAACGCCGAGGTTGACATTGATCTTCGTTTGAAGCATAGAGCCGATTCCTTCCGGGTCAATACAGGTATGCCTTTTATTTGCACAGATTACTACTTTCCCGCTTGCAACAAGCGGCAATAATTCCTCTGTTGTCATCCGTTCCTTTTTGGCAACCCTTACAAGCTCCGGCGTGATGATTCCTTTTCTTGCAGCATCCATCTGTGTTGTGTAGTCGTTCATAGGAACCTCCTAAGGTGTTTCGTAGTCATAATTAGTTTAAATTATAACATATTTAACCTATAAATACAAATAAGAATGCTCCCTATTTTACATGCTTTAAACGGGAGCATTCTTAGTGTTTACATATCCGGTTTATGAAACAAGTGCCTCTATCTGCGACTTGGAAATAACACCGACTGATTTTTGCTTCACAGATCCATTTTCGAATACAAACAGCATCGGAATGCTCATCACATTGTATTCTTGTGCAAGGGAAGGTTCCTCATCCACATTGACCTTACATACCTTGATTTCCGGATGCGATAAGGCAATCTCATCGACAATCGGGGAAAGCATCTTACACGGACCACACCACGACGCCCAAAAATCAACCAGCGTAATTTTATCGCTTTTCAAGACTTCCTGTTCAAAATTATCTGTCGTTACCTGAATGACTGACATGATCCATCCTCCTTTTGTTTTGTAATTATTTGCAGAGTTCACCTACAACTTCATTAATTATTTTGCCATCTGCTTTGCCTTTTAATTCAGGCATCACGTTTTTCATGATTATTCCTTTGTTTTTAGATGCCACAATATCCGCGAATTTTTCGGTAATAAACGCCTTTACTTCCTCTGCACTCATCAAAACCGGTGCATATTCATTGATGACGTCATATCGTATCTGATATTCAGCCAGCAGATCTGTACGGTCTGCCGGGCAGCAGTCAAGCTGTTCCTTCGCAGTCTTTAACTCCTTCAAAATAATTCGGTCAACCAATTCTTCCTTGATATCGTCCCGACATCCCTCATCGATTGCTGCTTTCTTTACCGCAGAAATCAGAGCAGAAATAGACTCCTTTCTCGCCTTATCTCTTGCTTTCATAGCTGCTACCATGTCTTTTTGTAATGTTTCAAATTGCATGTTCTTCACCTCATCTTATATTTTTATTATTTTCAGGTTTCCCTGTTTTATATGTATCTAGTCGATGCCATATTGCTCCCGCAGCTGCTCTGCGGCTTCCTCCATTCTGTTATAAAACTCATGAGAGCCTACGATATGGCAGCCATTTCCACGGGTAATCGTCTGAATCAGACCATCAGAGGTCACAACCGTAATATCATAGTTTGCAACATGTTCATGGGTATATGCTTCGATAAACTGATCAGCTGTCTGGTTTTCCCGTGTATGTATAACTTCGATTCCCTCCTGCATCATGGTACTTCCATGATTTCCTTTTACTTTATAGCCATCAAAAACAATCGTTGTTTTGTCTCCTGCAATTCCCTGATAATTGGATAACAGGGATACCAGCTTATTCTTTGCTGCATTCATATCCGTATCTGCCAGTGTATGCAGTTCCTCCCATGCAAATATGACATTGTACCCGTCCACAAGCAAATGCTTTTCCCGCGGTTGTACAGGCTTTGTCTGCACTCTTTTTGTATAGGCATCGGGTGCTTTTGCAAATTTTTTCTTATATATTTGTTTTTTTGCATTTTTATTCGCAGTTGTCTTTGCCAGAATGGCATCAATCTCATCCAGTCCGATAGAATAATCAAAGTTTTCCCGGCTTTTCACAACATACATTTCATCCGTGTTTTCGGATTCTGTTTCATCCTTTACATGCATATAGGCTTTCACCTGATCCCATGGTACAAGGAATCCGGAACCATGCGCACAGAATACAGAGGATGCAGGATTTTTTAAATCAGCCTCCAGATTGTAGAATACCTTGCTCATAACTTCCTCTTCGTTGTGGCATTTTGCATAGCCGCGGAAGCTCACTTGAAAATTGCCCATACCTTTTGTATATTTTCGGACGTGAATCTGATAATCTCGCATTGTTGCAACCGGCCCATGTCCGTGAATGACTGCTTTTTCGCCGTCTTGCTCCGGTGCCTCCATAACGGCATACAATGCCTCCAAATCTGTCATAGCACGTCCCAGCATAGATGCTGGAATCTCCAATACAAAATTATATTCCGGTTCTAAGATAACCGTACCTGCTTCCATAAGTCCCTGCCTGACTGCACGATATGTTGCCTGACGGAAATCACCGCCCTCCGTATGCTTTAAATGCGCCCGCCCGTTTATAACCGTAAAATGTACATCCGTAAGCGGTGCACCGAGCTTGATGCCGACATGTTTTTTTTCAAGCAGATGTGTCTTAATTAAACGCTGCCAGTTTTTTGACAATACATCTTCGCTGCATGCGAGCGTAACATCGATACCACTTCCGATTTCTCCCGGTTCCATAAGGATATGAACCTCCGCATAGTGTCGAAGCGGTTCAAAATGTCCTACCCCGATGACCGGTTCGGCTATCGTTTCCTTGTATACGATTTTCCCGGTATCAAAGGTTGGAACGATTCCCAGCCGTTCCCGGATAACCTGTGTCAGTATCTCGATTTGAACCTCACCCATCAGCATGACCTGTATTGTCTCAGTTTCCTCGCTCCATGACAGATTAAGCTCCGGAAATTCTTCTTCAAGTTCTTTCAATTTCGTGAACATCAGTCGCGGACTGACTTGTTCTTCAAAAGAAAGAGTAAACGCAAGCACAGGTTCCATGCAGATCATAGGGTTGTCCGCATATTCTCCGATTCCATCACCGGCTTTTACTTTTGAAGGACCGGTAACCGTGCAAACATCTCCGGATGTGACACAGCCGGTTGTCGAATAACTTTCACCGTTATAAATACGAATCTGTGTTACTTTTTCTTCTCCGATTGCATCCCGAACCGAAAGGGAACCCTGCATAATCTTCATATGTGTAAGCCTGTTTCCCTTATCATCCCGTGTGATTTTATACACTCTTGCGCCAAGCTTTCCGGTTCTGCCACTATATAAATCCTTTGTATATCGTTCGATTCCGTTTAATAATTCATCAATGCCCTGCATTTTTAATGCAGAGCCGAAATAACACGGAAACAGCTTACGTGCCTGAATCAAATCCGGGATGAGTGTATCCGGAATCTGCTCTGTTTCCATATACTGTTCGAGAATTGCTTCCGAATCCGATAACATTGCGACATTTTCCTGATATGTTTCATCTACTGTCACAATTCCGTCCTGATAATCCGTAAAAGCGATGCAATTTTTCGAGAGAGCTTGGAGTTCCTTTAAGATTGCAGCTTTATCATTGTCCGGCTGATCCATCTTGTTTACAAAGAGAAATGTCGGAATATCATAATGTCTTAAAAGGCGCCACAGCGTTTTTGTGTGCCCCTGTACGCCATCCGAACCACTGATTACGAGAATGGCATAATCAAGCACCTGTAAGGTCCGTTCCATCTCTGCTGCAAAATCTACATGTCCCGGTGTATCGAGCAAGGTTACTTCTGTCTTACCGATTGTAAAACCTGCCTGCTTGGAGAATACTGTAATGCCGCGCGCACGCTCAATCGCATCATAATCCAAATAGGAATCTCTGTTATCCACCCGTCCGGGTTTTTCCAGATTGCCGGATGTATATAGGATGCCCTCTGATAAAGTTGTTTTTCCTGCGTCTACATGTGCCAGGATTCCGAGTACGATTTTTTTCATGGCTGTTCCGTTTCGCTTATCATAATGCTTTTATTATATAGTTCTGATGTACAAATTTCAACTGATTTCGAGCAGATGAATATACGTATGCATCTACGTTTCCGCAACGATAAGGATTTCAATACGGGACCGCTTCCGCTTAGTTGCTCCTCGCAGCAGTACTAAATTCGTGCTTCGCAGCAAATTCACGATTTTGGGATTGCCAACGGAAAATAATAATGCTATGATATTGAAAAGCATTATTTTCTATTCTATTTTGTGGCTTGCCACATCTCTTACTCTTAGAATCATAGAACTTCGATGCTTTATTTTCACTAAAAAATACAAGCAGCGAGGAACTGGATTCAAAAGAGCATATTCCTCCTGCAAAAACAAGGAGGAATTTTATGAACAACGAAACAAATGAGATTTCAGCCGAGAAG
>CAZLZH010000006.1:0-59320 GCA_964563955.1 uncultured Bacteroides sp.
CTTTTGCAGTTGTAGCAATTGATGCTCCTGTCATAGTAGCAAGCATATAGCACCACATATCCCCCCTAGTTCCCTTATTGTTTGTAAATGCCTGTTTCAAAATATCTGTTATATAATCCGAGGCTGCTTGAATACGTACCATCGGATTATCCTTAGATTGTTCCTCAAGTCTCTTAAAAAACAAAATCTCACATTCTCTCATAACGTTCCTTTCCTTTACTCTTATTAATTTACTTACCCTAAATTGCAGCAATCTAATTTTGATATTCTTGCCTCCAATTGTTGAGCAAACGAAGAATACTGCGATTCCGTTATATCACCATTTTCAAGTTTAAACTCATAATTTTCTATCCATTTAACAATCGAATCCATAGATTGCTCTCCTATCTCTGGATCGTTTGCCGCCTTTGTATAATTCTCTAATATCGAGTCGATATCTAAACTTTCTACCTTCCCATTTGATGTATCATTCATCACATTGTTCTCCCTTCTTTTCCTTTACCTCTGTTCGCAACTGCTCGCAAAAATCCTGCACCAGTTTTCTCACATCTTCGTCTGCTATATTGGGATGCATACGGTTTAACCGATAAAGTATATATTCATGATCTTCAAATTTTTCAATTTCTTCCATAAACCATTTGTAATTCTCATAAGTACCAATCTTCTCCAACAAATCCAATACACCACAGGCAGACTGCAAAAATCGACTTGCAAATTTGTATACACTTTCTTTTTCAAGAGCAAATTCCTCCTGCATCCATTCCCTTTCATATTCTGATATATCAAATTGGTTGTAAGAATCCCACAATTCATCATAATATAAATAAGACCCGCTATTACCTAAACATCTCCTTTTTTTGCAGTTGAAATATTTATATATTTTTTTTGCGACCTCCAATCTGTTACCCAAACAATATGGTCTGTATGCTGCAATCAATGCCTCTGGCGTGTAATCACTTGGCACGATCTCTTCTCCTGTGAAATCCTTTAATGTTCTGCTTAAATACTCATTTATGCATACCATATCATCCCGTGTCCACAATTCCGACTTCCGTTCTATATTCGGCAATACATAAAAAACAAGACTGAGCATTCGCCTAACATAACACTTATCTTCTGATTTTATCTCCCTTATTACTTCTCTCATAAGGGAAGGCGTTATTTCTTTTTTCGCTCCGAGCCACCATTCCGTAGAGCCTAAAAAATTCGCATTGCCAATACAGTACCTCTCAGCTTTTTCTTCCCAGCCTTCCGCCTCCTCCTTTGTTGCGTTCCGGATTTTTCTTTCTGGTGAAATGATTTCAAGGTTTCTAGCATATTCCGTGTAAAGGTCAACAAGCTTTTGCCGATCTCCTTCGATTACATGCCATATAACATTGAAATCCGACACCTCCATCCTTCCAAGCAGTCCTTCTTCTCCGATAAATGTCATCCTTATCGGATCATATCTGTCCGGCCACCATTCCCATCTTGGATCTTCCGGATCCCGTGGCGGTATCAAACGTGTGGAACCCCGTAGTACAATTATGTTTTTTGCACAATTAACATACTGATATTCCTCATATAAAAAACATGATGAATTTAGAATTTTCCGAAATCTTTCCTTTTCCTCCATATCCAACTTCTTATATTCAAAGCCATGCAGTGCCTTACAGCATTCTTCCCACAGCCCTTGCAGTTCACTGTTATCTTTGTAATCCGGTATCAGCATCTGTATGTGAAAACTCAGAACATCCCAGACATGAATGTCTTGCAGATTATCCGATATGTACGATTTGAGCCTTTTCAACATTGTAACATCCACATGCAGATGACTGATCAGTTCTATCATCCTCTCGACATTCCAATCCTTATAGACGTCCTGTGCATGAAAGCACCGTTCCAGTGCTTCTTTTCTCCACTGCTCCTCCTGAATGACATGACTCCATTGCTCAAACGAGTCCATAATCTCCTCGTAGTCCACATCCATGCAACAGTTCTTATATCGTTCCACAGAGCATTCATTCGCAATATAATATTCCTTTGCTTTTTCAACTGTATCAATTAAGAACAGTTGCTTTAAACGAAGCTGCGTCTGTTTTATCGAGACATGATCTCTCCAGACGATATCGTATTCCTCCATAACAAAACGGCACAGTTCAGCAATCTGTTGTTCCGCTTCTTCCCACACATTCGACAGATATTGCGGTATGATATAGAATACGATTTCCTTTGCTATTGATTTCTTCTGTTTGTCCGTATAATGATCGCGGTGGTTAAATATCGTGTTTGCATATTCCTGCAACTGTTGTTTCGTCATCGAAACACCCATATTTCTCCACAAGTATGCCAAAAGATCATCCTCGAATTTCAGATGCTCCTTAAAAAATTTCTGTTGATAGATATCCTCTAAAGATTCCTGATTATCATCTAACTGCCAAAATTCGTAAGTAACATCCGTATTTTCTTTTAATATCTTACAGATACGATTTTCGTCCCAATCTTTATATTTTTTACAAGCCCATAATTTACAAATGTGCCCAAAATTTGAAATATAAACAAGTCCAATCGGTTCATCGTCCAAAAGCACAACGCAAATCGACGTATCAGTTTCATCCATCAATGTATATTTATTAAAATTATGACAATTTATCAATTGCACTCTTTTATTAAGACGATAATAGCGGCATACCTCTCCCGTTTTTGAACTATCACGATAAAATCGTCCACGCAGAAGATCTGTCATCCGAAGTTTCTTTCGCAAATCAAATTTTTCCTGTAAAGTTAATTCTTCTCGTATCATCGAACCACCTTCATTTCATATACATCTGTTTGCATTTTTCGCAAAATACTGCACCAGTTTTCTAACATGTCTCTCTTCTACGAGAATGACTTTAATAGTTGTATCAACTGCATCGCCGGCTTCAACAAGCCTTGAAATCTATCGATTTTGGCAACCAATCCAAATTCTCCTTCTATAATTTTATAGCCATTTGGAGTCAACACATTAAACCGGATATTTCCTTTCTTTAGATCTTCAAAATACGAATCCCTCCACAGTGAAATATCTGAAAACACTGTTTTAGCATTTTCTATAAGAATCGAAATAGTTTGTTCAACAGTAGAGACACGTTGATCCCACATAATCATCGTTCCATCAAAACCAAAATATCTCGCACTGCCATCCGTATATGCTGCAATCCGGTCAACCTTGCCACTGTCCACGCCGACTTCCATAACAAAGCCGAAAATTTCATTTGGATTCAAATTCTGAAGGACTATGTTTTGCTTTTTCAGTTCACTATAAGCTGCAAAGCGTAGTCTGCTTTCTTCACTATGACATAACTTAATTAAGTCATCCGAAGATATCGTTTCACACTTTGCTTCCCCTTGAAGATATTCCTTTACATTTATTTTTCCAAACATTGCATCTAACAATTCATTTTGTGCCATAATTTACCTCTTTTCTTTTTCATTTCTTACCTTGTACCGGCTACACGTCATTTTTTTCTGTTCCGTATCAAATCGACGAAATACCATATAATCAGTATAATCGCAAACAGCAGATACCTTGCCCCTCTTCTGTTAATCTCCATTACCTCTGATATCTTATTGATGATAATCAGCGCAACCATTGAGACGAGAATCACAATAATCCATTCTTTGATTTTATCCTTCATACCGGTTCCTCCTTTCTGAACATCTTGTCCTATTTTTCCTTCATGCTATCCCGCAGACCTTTACGAAACGGTTCCAGAAAATAATCCATAACCGTTCTCGTTCCTACAAGGATGTCTATGCTTCCCTCCATTCCTGCTTTTATATCCGGCGGGATCTGTTCCAAGTTGATTTCTATTGGATAAACACTTCCCATATTCTCTATCTGCATCACAACATTGCCGATAGATTTAATCCTGCCGTCTATATATTCATAATCAGTATCTGCATATGCTGCAAGCCTGATCTTTACGATATCACCTACTGCGATCTGACTGACATCCTCATCCGAAACATATGCCGTAAACATATCTGCCTGCTCCTCCGGCATGATATACCCGAGCACATCCCCTGTCGCAACCATTTTCCCTGTATACAGCTCGTTTGCTTCTGAATATACACCTGCCCGCGGAGCTGTTATCACACACTTTTCTAATTCCTGTTCGATCGTTTAGATATCTGCCGATACACTTTCCATTTTTGCATCTATCGTATTGAGGTTTTGCAGTACATTCAAGAGCTGGTTGGATTTTATATTCTCTGCTTCCGTATACCCCGCCTGTTCCAAGCTGTCCAAAAATATATCATATTCCAATATGATGGCATCCGCAAATCGTTGATTGTCCCCATACTGTCCTGTATCCATCTCAATTTCCGTATAATCCTCAGCCTCTAATTTTTCATATACCGCCTCATACACCTCTTTCTGAACATTAAGAACCTCCAAATTATAAGTGCTTTCCTTCAAGTTTGTCTCATTTGTTCCGGAGTCAAATGTACATATAATGTCCCCTGCCTGTACATACTCCCCATCCTGAACCCTGATATCCTGAACGATTCCACCGGTTTGTGCATTTAGGGTTATAATTGCATCCTTCGGTTTTGCAGCTCCCATGGCCGTTACGGCAATATCCAGCTTTGTATGGGACGCCCAGATAACCGTAGTCACAAGCATTGCCAAAATAACATAGATTATAATTTCACCCATACGGTTCGCCGGTTTTTCGATAATCTCTATCATGGATGGCAGGAAATCGTATTTTAATTTTTTATCTCTGTTTTTTAACTGTCTTTTCAGATATTGCTTCATTGTTCAACCGCCCCCTTTGCCTGCTGACGATACAGGTAAGCATACAATCCATTCATAGCCATCAATTCTTCCTGACTGACTGCCTGCTTCTATCAATTCACCCTTATCAATGACCAATATTTCATCGGCAGATGCCAAGGTCGAAAGTCTATGTGCTATAATCAGCACCGTACGCCCTTTGCAAATATCTTTCAGATTGTTTTGAATGATGCTCTCTGATTCATAATCAAGTGCGGATGTAGCTTCATCAAATATCAAAATTCTTGGATTGTTTATGATTGCCCTCGCAATTGCGATTCGCTGTTTTTGTCCTCCCGATAATGCAACACCTTTTTCTCCGATTATGGTATCATATCCCTCATCCAGTTCCATTATAAAATCATGCGCACCTGCTACTTTTGCAGCTTCCATAATCTGTTCGATGGTGCATGTCGGACAATGAATTGAGATATTCTCTGCCACCGTTCCGTTAAACATAAAATTCTCCTGCAAGACAACTCCGATTTGTTTTCTTAAGATTTGCGGTGCAATCAACGACACGTCAAGTCCGTCTATCGTTATCTTTCCACTCTGAGGAATATAGAGTCTCTGCACCAATTTAGAGATCGTACTTTTCCCTGACCCACTTCGACCGACCAGTCCGTAAATGCGGTTTTCTTTCAGTTCAAACGAAATTCCATGTAATACATCGGAACCGTCCACTCTATATCGAAATCTGACATTTTCAAACCGGATTCTTCCCTGCAATTTTGGCAGATTTGAAATTGTATTCCCGGATTTTATCTCTACCGGAGAGTTAAATATATCGCCGATTCTTTTTACGGAAAGTGATGCCTGTTGATATTCCTGCCACAGCTGAACCAGTCTCAGAACCGGTCCGCTCACTCTTCCGGAAAGCATCCTAAAAGCAACAAGCTGTCCTATCGTCATGGTACCCGCTATAACCGCCTTTGCGCCAAATACCAGAATCAAAAGATCAACCACATGCTGGACAAAATTCGCCACGGCATTGGAGGTCTGAGAAATAATCGAGGTGTTGTAGCCTGCTTTTACATAATCTGCCTGTAGATCGCCCCATTTTTCTTCGAAGCTTTCTTCAAGTGCAAAAGACTTGACTGTCTGGATTCCATTTATAGACTCAACCAGAAAGGACTGTGCTTTTGCTCCTGCTTCGAACTTTCTGTCAAGACTCTTTTTAAAAAGCGGCGTCACAATCAATGAAAGTATTGCAAATACCGGTATGGACGCAATTACGATCACTGTAAGGCTTTTACTATAAAAGAGCATTACTACGATATAAACGATGATAAACACCACATCGATCATAGACGAAAGCGGCGTTCCGGTAAGAAATGACCGGATCTGATCCAGTTCTCTCACTCTTGCAACGGTTTCACCCACACGTCTTGATTCAAAATACTTTAATGGCAAAGAAAAGAGATGTTTAAATAATCGATCGCTCAATGTCACATCTATCCTGTTCGTAGTGTGAACAAATAAATAAGATTTACCCAGACTGATAATCAACTCATATATGTAAACCAGCAGGATTCCAACCGCAATTGTATACAGTGTGTTCATTGCCCTATGTGTAAGAACCTTATCCACAACTACCTGTGTCATAAGAGGTGTAAGAATTCCCAATATCTGTATTACAAATACAGCAATCAAAACACTGATAAATTGTCTTTTGTATTTCAGAATAGTCGGTATAAACCAGCGAAACCCAAATTTTCTACCACCATTATCCAGACTATCATCCGTAACCGAATGCTTCTTGCCGATTACAATTACATCTCCGGCAATTCGTTCCAAAAGTATATCCTCATCCATCATTTCAGGTTTCCCTTTTTCAGGATTGAGCACCATCCATTTTTATCCGCATGATTTAGAATTAAGATATATTTCTCATCTTTACATCTTGCTATTACCGGTACGCTTAATTTATCTATGATTTTCTTTTTGAATTTTGATGTTTTTACCTTTAGTCCCAATTCTTTCGCAGTTCTGATAATCTCGAAGTCATCATTTTCAGAGTTTTGAAACCGCTCTTTGAATTTAGCTTCTCCGCCTTTTATCCCAAGCATTTTTAATACAATTAAAAAACATAAATATCCTGTATTTCTCATTTTTTTCTCCCATATAAAAAAGCAACCAAAAAGCCCTGCATTCTGCAAGTTTCTTTCTGATTGCCTGTTTCTTTTATCCACTTATTATAATTCTATATATTCCCCTCATATTCTGTATGTGTTTCCCCTTATCTTGTGTTTTGATGTAAAAATTTCCCCACGCACAAATCCTACACCTCATATCATGATAAGTCAATATTTATATTCTTCCGACTATTTATCGCAGGGATCGCCCTTTCCGGTCAATACTACTTTAATCATATCATGATGAACCGCCTCCAGATATCTTCCAAAGATCTGGTCGGTTCGAACCCGAATACTTGATGTGCTGACACACGGATGACAGCCCAGATACTCTCCTGCCAAAATATCCACATCCACAAGAAGTTGAACTTTGTTTTCTGTATCGTTCATCAACCCCATGATACTGACAGCCCCCGGCTTGATATCCAAGTATTTTTCCATGTCCTCTGGAGACGCAAACGACAGCCTCGCACTTCCAATCTGCGCGGTAATCTCCTTCGTCTTAAATGGTTTATCCCCGGGCATCATGAGCAGATAAAACTGTGTTTTCTGCCGATTGCAGAGAAACAGATTTTTACAAATCGTAGCTTGTAAAATACTATCTATCTCATAGCAATCTTCCATCGTGTCAACCGGTTCATGATCTGTGCGCATATATTCAATGCCATGTTCATCCAGAAAGTCATATACCCGAATTTCTCTCTCCTGCCTTCCCTCATTTGTTTTGGGTCTGCCTTTGTACAATTCCATAGTTGTCCTCCTTAATTCTACTTCTCCTATCTTACTTATTATCTTGCTTATCATCTTACCCATTTTTTAGATGATATCAAGCTGTATTTCAACGTTTTCCATCTAGACCTTCTTTTCCTTTACCTCTGTTTGCAGTTACCTGCTTCCTACTACTTTATCAGCGCATCTACCGCTGCAACAGCCTGTTCAAAACGGCTCACATAATCTCCACTGATTGTCTGAAAGCAAAAACCATGGTCTCTGTAAAATGCTTTAATCATTTCACTATATTGGATACGGTCGGCTGCAATCACTTCGCTCCTGTCTCCGTCCTGTACCCATGTCACATCCGGTTCCAAAAATAATATCAGATCATACGAATTCAGTTGCGCAATCGCATCTGCAAGTCTCGCATTATCTTCCAGCTTTTTGTCATTTAGAAACCCCATGTAGAATCTTGTAATCAGACAATCCGTATCCTCAAACAGTACTTTATTGCTCTTCTCAATTAACTGCATTTCCTTCGCCTTATGTTCAAGCAGGATTCTCGTGAAATCGTTCGACAGCATATAAAGATCCGTGCCGGATAACTCTGACAAATCCCGCCCGACTTCCTCAAGATAATTCGTATTGTAATAATTCGCAAGGTTGATTGTCAGTGTAGACTTTCCAACACTCTCCCCTCCGATTAGCAACACCTTTTTCACAAAATGTGACCGGACAATCTCTGGCATCCATTCCCAATGTCCATATACATCTTCGCGAATCATGGTCGAATTATAGTTTGAACGCGGGAAAACAACAAATTCACTCTCCGGATAACACTGATTCCAAAAGCTTTGCTCATCGTAATCACTCCCGCAAAAGACAACGTCAATGTTCTTTCCGATCTGCTGTTTTACATATTCGCAATCAGACTGCCATAATTTCTCTGTATAGTCTGCCTTGTTGGTAAGTTTATCCTCAAGCGTTATAATCCTCACATTTCCCAAATGCTTTGTAAGCTGATAGACCCACCTGATTTTCACTTTCACATCTACATCGCTTGTATGATTTCGATAAGATATAACAATAAACAACTCCTCGCACAACGCCGCTGCCTTTATCATGCATTCCAGATGTCCCATATGTAAGGGATTGAATGCGCCTCCATACATCCCGACTTTATATTTTTTACCATTTATCATGATGGTTCCTCCTTAATCATTCACTTCGTTCATGATGGTTCCTCCTGTTTCCTTTAGCCACTTTACAAACATGATGACTGCATTTACCAGAAATACAGACCACATGATGAGTACGGCTACGCTTTCGCCTCCATTTACAAACGCGGCAATCCACATAATCACGGATACGATATCTACGACGATCCAGATTACCCATTGCTCCACAAAACGTTTTATCATCAAAATCTGTGCAATCACGGAAAATACGGTGCTCATGCTGTCGACAATCGGAAGATTTCCGCCTAACAGTTTCAATATGTAACTGTAACCAAGCACTCCAACAACACTGATGACCGCCAAGATCACATCCTGTTTCCATGTCATTCGTTTCTTATACACTTCGTTTTTTTCTTTATCAATATGCTTTGTCCATGCCACCCATCCGATAATATTGGTCGGGAAGTAATACAACAGATTCAGCATGACATCCCCATAATATTTTGCATGCCATGCAACAATCGCATAGAGCAATACATTGATTGTTCCGAAAAAGTAATTCGTAACCTTTCCCATACCACACAAAATCACGCATGTAACTCCTGTCAGGGATGCCAGGATCCCGATCGTCGTATCTCCCAAATACAATGACACTCCCAGAATGATGACATTGGCAAAAATAAGCCATATGATTTGCCATTTTTTCCAACCCGAAAATTCTCTTTTTAATACACCGATTAGTTTTTCCATACACGATTCTCCTTTCTTGGAATATCTGCTTTATCTCTTATATCTGAAAAGTCTGGAGGGGCGGTGTCCTGCATTCCCGGTCATCTTTCCGGTATCCTCAAGCTTATCGGAGATCGTTCTTCGAAATGCAGGCGCCAGAAGCTTTTCACCGAGTATTTTTTCATACACCTGCTGCAATTCACTGATTGTAAACTCCTCCGGCATCATATGAAACACAATATCCGTATAATTGATTTTTCCGCGCAGGCGCCCTATAGCCTCCTCGATGATATTCACATGGTCAAATGCCATATTCAGTTCTTTTATACGAGACAAATCCACCCATGCAGCATCTTTTATTTTCGCCTTTTTTGTATCCAGCAATGATATATACGCACAACTGATTACCCGCATTCTCGGATCTCTATTTACCGCCCCAAATGTGTATAATTGTTCACTATAAACATTGGTTAATCCGGTTTTATTCTTTAACGTTCTTTGCAAACAATCTTCAAAGGTTTCTCCTTCCAGAACGAACCCGCCCGGAAGGCTGTAGCAATCTTTGTATGGGTAATCATCCCGCTTGACAAGTAATACTTTGATTGATTGCTCATCCAATTTCCGATAATTATCTGTATTGTCTTTTTCTATTCCGAATATAACTGCATCTACAGTAACCGCGATTGATACAAACTGATTCGGATTATATTCTCGCAAAAAATCCTGTTCTTCTTTGCAACAAGGTTTATATTTTTCCATCCTTCCATCTCCTTTTTATTATTATGTTATTATTAATTTGTTATTATCAATATAATGTAATCTATTTGTTTTGTCAACTATAAATTATAAAATTTCACGCAAAAGGACCGAAAACAAATAGTTTTCGGTCCTTTGATATATTGTTACATCCTCACAATCTGCTCCATAATATACGGATCCTTTATCTTTTCATCCTGTGCGAAAAGTAATACCTTTGACATAATTTCAGCCGTCTTCGGATCATCATCGATAAACGGCAAAAATAGCTTGCCTCGTCTCTGGGAATGTACCGGAAGCACATGAATCTGATGCCCACCAACCTGATGGATCACACCACTTCCAAGATGAATACTGTACTCCGCATATTTTCCCTTCACAAATGCGTGGGTGCCTTCGAGTTTTACATTTTCAAGCTTAAACAACTCCAGATTAAACGCAACAATCACCTTGCGCATCTCAATTGTAGAATGACTTGTCAACGGATCTACGCCACCGGCATGTGCCACACTGACTGCCAGATCGGTATCCCGCATGACCTCTGAGTAGATAATGTCCGGCACCTCAGACATTTTCATCTGCCGAAACGTCTTTCTGTCATAAAATACAACATACTCGAGTGTCGGCTCCTCCGTATCCGCCGGAGAAAACCAATCTGCCATCGCATAAATTGTCGCAATGATATTTTGCTTATAGTAAATCTTCTGCAAGCCATTCTCATAATCCGCAATCCAGCGTCTGCTCTTCAAAGCACCAATCGTCTTTGCCGGCTGAATCTGATTCCCAGCAAACATCCGGGACTTATCCGCCTCCATCTCTTCCGGAAGCTTTACATAAAGCTCGCGGAACACCTGTTTAAACGGCTGTTTTTTCCCTGTTTCCTGCTGTCTTGTAAACATCAGCTTCTGATACCGGTTCCAACACCCTGACCTGTAAAGATCAAACGGGTGCGCCACGCGAAGCTTACCGTCCTCCTCCACATCAATCGCAACACCTTCCGCATCTTCCATACCGAGCCCATCCTCACACAAGAGCCCGAGCCGAATCGTTTCTTTCCCATCGGAATCAAGAATAACATAAACCAGATTCGTAAGAATTGCTTTTGTAACCGGATTCATACAAAGCTTTTTCAGTTCTGCAAAAGTATATAACTCCTGCTCTTCCATTGCCCGCTCAAACATCTGCACACAACGGGAATACTGATTTTTCAGCTTCGTGGCAAATTCACGAATCTCAAGATAATGTTCCTCTTTTTTGATTGCTGCCGGAACAGACTTTAACAGCTTACCTGCCTTTTCAATTTGCAGTTCTGCCTTTCCCTGTATATTCACTACAATTTTTAAAGTATATTCGTCTATCACGATTCCTTCAAAATATGCTGCATTCGAAGTTACCAATGCGGTCTCCATGGCAAGTATCAATCGCAAATCATCTGCGTAACCCGCGGTGGTCGCCAGATTTTTTAATGCGACCTCCACGCATTTCGCCTCACTTGCCCGACGCTGTGCACCAAATTGTTTACTTTCCTTTAGGAATTTCTGCAAAAACTCATATCGATGTAATTCATCTGCCTCATCCTCCACCGGCAGAATGCCATAGCTCATCAATAAATCTTTGTTACGCTTTGCTTCTATTGTCTGTTCCAGCTCTTCCCTTGTTACCTTTCCAAGAGCCGCATCCGCATACTTTCGCGCACGGGAATGTTTGTTTCCGTCAGATATATATTTCGCTGCCTTGTAAAGCTTTGCAAACATGCCCTCGCCAAGCTTCTCATATGCCTCAAAAAACCATGCCACATCAAAGCATCCATCATTTAACTCCTCCGGTGTCAGCGGTGTATACTTCGCGATCATTGCCTTCTTCTTAGCATCGAAGCTCTCATTCATATGCGCCATAAAATAATAGCATCCACTCTTAAATCCATCGCATCCGAGGTATGCCTCCATCAAATCCAGCCACTGCGGTGCATACATGGCTGTTTCAATCAAACGCTCCTTAGAAATCTTACGTTCCTTGACTTCCTTTGCAAGCTTCTCTACGGTATCCTCCTCCAAAGGATAACATACCTGAAGCAAATGACTCAGACACTCTCGCTTGCCGGTTCCGGTCAAGCTCCAATAGTAATACGTGTTCCGGTCTAACGTATCCTTTCCAAGCGCCGTCAAAATCGGCATCAGACGTGAAAGACCATACACACATGTAATCTTGTTTATGGAATCGGAAAATACAGTCGGAGAATCACCCCGCTTTAGCTCAACATCCAGCATCGTATCCACAATTTTTTTATAAAACATTTTTCCTGCCTGATAGAACGAATCTTCCTGATCGATGGTTTCCTTTTCCATATCAACCGGCATGTAGTCCTTAAGAACTTGCAGATCCCGTCTTGTCAGCTTTTCCCGCATAAAGCATCCAAGCTGGTCAACCGCAATCGAAAGTCCAAGTGTTTCAAATGCATTTTTATATACCATATCTGCCAGAATCAGACCAAGCGTATACGCCTTTATATAAGCATACATGGACAGGAAATTACTTTGATTTCGACTACTATATCCATTCTTTGCGTGCTTCTGAAACTGATATGCCTCATCCAGTCTGTAATAAATATAAAATGTCTCTGCGAATTCGGCATCATCCCTCCAGTGACTGAACACATTCGATAAATATCCAAACTTTCGTGTTTTCACAAAGGAAGACGGAGTATCCTCCACATAATAATAGCGTCTGTCCTTCTCTGTCTTCTCATACCATTTCTGACTGTCCGGAAGATTTGCTGCGTACAGACATGCTGAAGCCGCCACCTCCCGCGGAAGCGAAAGTCCCTGCATGCTCTTAATAATTGTAAGGACCCTGGAAAACATTTTCTTTTTATCCGCAATTTCATAATCGGAACCACAGGCAGAAAACACAGTCTGCTCTGCCGCCAAAAAGCCGTGGAAATCCTTGATATCGCTTTTGTTAAAGCCCGGTTCCATTGCCATACACATATTCCAAAAGGTCTTTGGTGTTTTAATATACTCGTCATAAAATTCCCGCCAAAGCTCTGCAAACGGATACTGCTCATGTACCGGGAGACTGTAATCGCCGGTTTTCATTTCCAGACCATTTCCAAGCAGACGTGTCTCTCCATCTGCACTCACATATTCATCCTTTGCATGCGTATCAATAAATGCCGTAAGCTGCATATACAGCTTATCCAATTCCTGCTTTGAGAGAGAAAAATAAGCGGACAATACTTTTTTATCTGCCTTCTGCTCCGGAAGCTTCACTGTTGCCTCAGGGTCATAAACACCATATCCCTCCGTACTTAATATCTCTCCGGCTCCGCCTGTTCCGCATATCTCATCCATCAGCACCTTCTCCTGTTCAGTACACGCAGAAGCATCGCCCATTCCTGTCTGCACGAGCTCCGCATACCATTCCTGTTTTTCCGGATACTTCTGACATTGTGTCTTCACAAGATCCAAACCGGCAAGGCGCATATTCTCTTGTCCCGACGCAAGCAGACGCCCGATAGTTCCTTGTAAATCCTGTTCATTTCTTTTCTCTAACAGCTTTAGCACAAACTGCCGGATCGCCTCTGTCTTGTATTTCAGATATCCCTCAAGCTGTTCGTATTCGGCATCCGAAAGCCTCATACCGGAAAGTATCGAATATGCCGTCTGCCTCGCATATGTCTCCTTATCCGCAATATAGGAAATCAGTGCACGTCTCTGTATTTCAGTCTTTGGATTATGCAGCAACATACGGATATGCTGTCTTCGGGAAGAATAGGTTCCGTCAACATCTGACAACATGCCACACACTTCATCTATAAGCATCTGATCCTGTAAGGAATATGCAATGAGTGACATGCGGGATACGAAATCACTCCGTTCAAGTACAACACTATACCACGGGAAAATGCACGGACTGAACTCCTGCTTTCGTTTTTTCATATTCTGATGTGCTTGTCTTAATATACCATAATGTTTTCGTGCCTGTGTCTCATCATCAAACAGATATCGTACCGGAACTGATTTATAAATATATTCCACATCCGTATCTTCATAATGATATTTTCCATCCTTTGCCTCAAAGGTTTGCCTCACATAGTACTCTGTATTCTCCATGTAAGTCGGCATATACGCAGCAAGCATCTCATAATCATCCGCATATTGTTCAAAGACAAGAGTTGCCGTGCGGCGAGTCAAATCACGATCCTGTACCATACGATTATAGTACGAGATTGTAAGAATTTGATTTTTAGTACCATGTTCTACGATTCGTTTCATCTCCGCAAGTGCATCCTCCACCTCATAGAATCCAAGGCAAAAGAGTCCAATCATAATATGTACACTATCGTTTGTCTGCGTCATCTGTCTTGCCAAATCCAGATTATTTACAGCTGCCTGTATATCCGCAAATACCTTATCCGTGATTCTATCCATATTGGCTTCATCACACAGTCCGGTCCAGGTTGCAACCGCACGCTTAACTGCCGAGAAGCGAATCAGATTTTCCCGGGAAACAGCATCCACGATCGTCAAAAGCGCCCCTGTAACACCGCAATCCGCATTTTCACAGACCGCCTGACGCACGCCCTCCTGCAAACGCGCCGCCACCAGGAATTTAGCAAGCAGCTCATGCAGTTCTTTTGCGGAAGACTTCACAACTCCGCGTATCATATCTGTTGTCACGATCACGGTGTTATTCTCACTCAAAAAGGCATCCTGCACAGTCTGAATCACCTTTGTATCTCCCGCATTGATGCGGGCAGCCAAGATGTCATCCAAGCATGCCAGATGCAGTTTTCCGTAATAGGTGTCATGTCTCTTAAAATCAAGAGCCTCCGGTGGCAGCTTATCCATCAGATAATCCTCTATCGTCACATGATAAGTGGAAAACACCATATACGAATATAAAAGACGAAATGCGTGCTTGATATGTACATCCAAATTTTTTGTACGAATCGTCCGCCGATATGCCCCGCTTGTGTACTGAAAATTCGGAAACTGATCAATAATCTCATAATAATCTGCCAAACAATCCTTCGGAACATAAAGCTCCACCAAAGGCTTACAGTATTTCTTCATAAATGCCGAAAGCGTGCGTTCTCCTTTATGTGCTTCCCAGAACTGCTCTATCTTTTTTGCCCGATTGTCCGCAGATGTTCCGAGTGTTTGAATCTCCTCCATCAATTCACACAACTCCCGTGAAAGCAGCTTCCGTTTCAGCGGGTGCTGTTTTTCCCACTCTTCCACACATTTATCCGCATATTTTTGTCTTGTTTGATAACTAAACTCCATACCGTAACCTCCTTTAAAGCATCCTATATTCGATCATCAAAACATTCGTCCCGCCAGAAATGTCAGCCGCACAAATGTTACCTCACTACCTTCCCGTAATGGTATTTCATCCCCTAATCCTTCAAAGCGTTCACCGTCGATAAATACTGCAATCATGCCATCCTGAAAACATTGCAATGCATTGTCTACTGCCTTTTTTTCATCCGCTCTCTTCCTGCCATAGTGAATCCCGAATGCCACCTTTCCAGCGGTTGCCTGATCGGAGATTTCCTCATTTGACAAGCATTTTAGGATATCCTCAGACGCCTTACCATTGTTATACGCTCGAACTGTAAGCTTCACTGTTTCTGTCAGGAACTCCTGCAACGTCATTTTCCAATCCGGATAATGATATTCGATCTGAACGATTTTATTCTTGCGATTTGAAATACCTTTAATATTAATTTTTATCTTCATCTTCCCACCTTGCATTACTCTGTCTCCAATACCTTCTCCCAGACAGTCTGCTCCGGCCAGCCCTCCGTATCGAACGCAAGCCGTATCTGTTCACAGATATACGTATGCTTCTTCCGGATTCCGTCATAAGTAAATACCATACTATCCCATTTCTCCTCGGTCATGGCGTATTCCATGATACGCGCACGATCCTCATGCGGATAGCTTTTTGAATAGATATCTACAAAATAACCGCCTGTCTCCTCGCTCATAACATAGTCCCAATCAAAATTCTGTTCATTTACAACATAATCGTAATCATAATCAAAGCCATCCGGATTCAGCGCCATCCATCTGTCGTAATCAAAATAATACCCTTCACAATTCATATGTCCTTCGATCGCATGAAAAATCTCGTGCTGCAACGTCCGATCCAACTCCCATATATCCGTAATATCCAGAACGACAAATGTAACACCGTCAATCGTGTTTTCGATCCCTCTCGAATCCGTCAAGGTTCCGTCCATGATACCTATTAGACCTCCGGACAGATAAATCTGCAAGCATCCTCCCATATCATCATCAAGCTGCGCAAGCATCCCCTCCGGATACTTTGCAAGCTCCCGCTCCATGATATCCAAGGTCTGCTCAATACGGACATGATTGTCAATCTCTGTATATTCATAATCAAAGACAGGACATGAATGGATATCATCCGCAATATTGATATCGACACCAAAGCGCTTCCCTAACGTCTTTGCCCGCTCCTTCAATGCACGAAGCTCAGTTTCATCCGGATTGTCCGAGTTCGGGATGGTTCTTAAATACGACCTAGCATCCGTAACCTGACTGTCTGCTTCCAGCAAATCCCATATATATATGACCGGCTTCTCACCGGCTGCCAAAAACGGCATATAATCCAGATTCTGGCTATAGGCAATCGCTGTCACACCATAAAAATTCTGCATGGTGAAGGTTCCCTCATGCTTCATCTGTCCGGAGTACATATCATAACCGCGAAACAAAACCGTGTTGCTGTCATCCTCTGATTCATAATGTGTCTCATAGGTAATCAGGCTGTTTGACCTTTGCTCCCGCTCAAAATAATCATATTCCGCCATGTTCGGCAGCATAAAAACATATCTGTCCCCCGAAGCTTCTCCGCATATAATCTCCTGCATACCGTCCATCTCATATAACAAAGAAAAGCTATCGCCATATCCGCGAAGTGCATTCGCCGCATGTTCTCCGGAATATACCATCTGTTTCTCTTCTATATCGTATAATGCATTTGTGTATTGATCCTCTCCGGACATATATGACATCCCAACATAGCGGTCCTGAAACACGCCGTTTATCATACGAAAATCCGGTTGTATATCTGACATATCATACAATTTATTCTTTTGGTTCTTTTCGATGTCATATTGCATTACGGCATTTTCCGAATCATCAAAATAATAACCGTATGCACCATTTTCCGAAAAATACAGACTGTCTGTTTCGACATTGTCAAATTCAAATAGTTCTTCCTCTTCAAGCTCCCGATTATAATATGTAATGCACTGTTCTTCCCCGTTATACACGGCAAGTCTGCCCCTACTATCCGTAAAAAGCCCCGAATTAAAGGAAAATGCATCCTCCACACTAATCGGTCCTGTTACCTGCAAGGTATATGGGTCAATGATGGCAAGATGCATCTTTACCGCAGAATCCTCGTACAAAATCACAAGCGCATCCTCATACATACAAAACGTATATATACTCTCAATATCATCCAGATATTTCTTACAGTCGATTTCATAAAAGCCCGGATTATCCGGCACAGCATGTCCTGACAGTGCGCAGTCACGCTCGGCAATCGGAAGCTTTACACGCTCTCCATGTATATCCTCCTCCGGTACACCCTCTGCCGCATCCGTGTCTGTTTGTTCCTCCGACACGATATTTGACTGCGTATCATTTTCATGACCGCCTTTATCACCGCATCCGTTTAAAGAAAATAAAAGCATGCAAAACACAAGTGTCATGCATGCCGTCTTATATCTGATTCTTCTCTGTTTTTTCATATCCCATCTCTCCCTGTTGGACATCCCTTTACCTTAAAAAACCGATATGCCAAGTTTCCCTCAGCATATCGGTTTTCCTTAAATCGTCTGTTAAAATTAAGCCTTGCCAACAGAACCGAACAATTCCATCTTCTCTTTTACAGTTGCCTTGATTGCCTCTGCTCCCGGTGCAAGAAGCTTACGAGGATCAAATCCCTTACCCTGAAGGTCTTTTCCTTCCTCGATATACTTTCTTGTAGCTTCCTGGAAGGAAAGCTGACACTCTGTATTGACGTTGATCTTGGATACGCCAAGAGAGATTGCCTTCTTAATCATATCCTCTGGGATTCCTGTACCACCGTGAAGAACGAGCGGCATTGTTCCTGTCTTTTCCTGAACAGCAGCCAATGTCTCAAAGCTAAGACCTGCCCAGTTTGCAGGATACTTACCATGGATATTACCGATACCTGCTGCAAGCATGTCCACGCCAAGATCTGCAATCGCTTTACACTCATTCGGATCTGCGCACTCACCCATACCTACAACGCCATCTTCCTCGCCGCCGATGGAACCAACCTCAGCCTCGATAGAAAGTCCTAACTGATGTGCAACAGCAACCAATTCCTTTGTCTTTGCGATATTCTCATCAATTGCAAAATGAGAACCATCGAACATAATCGAAGTAAAGCCTGCCTTGATACACTTGTAGCAGCCCTCGTATGAACCGTGATCCAGATGAAGTGCTACCGGAACGGTAATACCAAGCTCCTCGTCCATAGCCTTTACCATAGCAGCAACGGTCTTAAATCCTGTCATATACTTACCTGCACCCTCAGATACACCAAGGATAACAGGAGAATTAAGTTCCTGTGCTGTCAAAAGAATTGATTTTGTCCACTCAAGGTTATTGATGTTGAACTGGCCAACTGCATACTTGCCTTCTTTTGCCTTCTTCAACATCTCTGTAGCTGAAACTAACATTTGTAATTCCTCCGTCTTCCTAATATTTTAACAGATACGGATATTATACTATATCTTTTAAAAAATGAAAAGTACATTATTTGATAATTCGCACCACATAATCCGGAATTCCCATATAGAACATATATCGGATTTGAACGGAGCCATTCGCACCGATAACCTGACCCTTACCGTAATACATCTCTACATGTAAAAAATCCGCTTTGTCATTTGTTTTGTAGATAAACAAATCTCCCGGCTGTGCATCCTCAAGCGGCACCTCTCGTCCCGCCTTATATTGCAGCGATACGAGATGAAATAACCGATATCCAAAATGCTCATAAACCTTCATCGTAAAGCCGGAGCAATCCACACCCTTTGTCAAATCCGAACCGCCCCACACATACGGAGTTCCGACGAATTGCTCTGCATAAGCGACAACGGCATTTCCCGGTCCATTATAGGTCTTATTACACATCTTTTCATATAGAATATAACTATATGCTTCCTGGTCTATATATGTATAATATGCAGTATCCGCATCCTCATTCGAGGGTGCCTCTCCACCCTTTTCCACAAGTACAATCTGTATCGCCTCTAAGCGTTTTGCAAGTCCATAGGTCCCGGCCGTCTGACCGTTTCTTGCCCATTGGAGCCAGCCATAGGTTTGTGCATGTACACGATAATATACATCATAATGCTCTGCCAATTCTCCGGTCAATCGAATCCGAATTGCCTCCAGACGCTTCGCCTGTCCGCTGGTTCCGGACATGATACCGTCGCTTACCCAATCCATCCAGCCATATGTCTGCACATGGGTACAATACTCGATTCCTCCATTATATTGATTATCTGCAACGCGAATCTCGATTCCTTCCAGACGCTTTGCTTTTCCGGTTGTACCACTCACTGCACCGTCTTTTGCGTAGGATGTTTCCCAGCCGTATGTCTGCACATGGGTACGATAAGATACAATCGGTTCCTCCGCAACAGATGTACCTTCTTCACCGCGCACCTGTTTCGGAACAACCTGGACCTTAATCTCCTCCAGACGTTTCGCTTCTCCGGTCGTTCCGGCAAGCGCACCATTATACACCCAGCCCTGCCTATCTCCATAGGTCTGAATGTGGGCGCAGTAACGCACACTGTAATGCTTCTCCAGCTCCCCTGTCAGCTTAATCTGAATTCCCTCCAGACGTTTTGCCTGTCCGGTCGTTCCGGCAGGCTGTCCCGCCGGAATCCAATCCGTCCAGCCATACGTCTGTCTGTGTACGCGATATAACATCGTACCTTCATAACCCGTGTTATTCACAAAATTGATTGTAACGCTTTCCACACGCTTTGCCATACCTCGTGTTCCAAGCACCAGAGTTTGAACTCCGTTTTCACTCGTCAGCTTTCCTGTCTGATTCCCAAATGTCTGGACATGGCAGATTCCGCTCAAGCCGGTCACTGTCTGCGCTTTTGCCGTTCTGCATGGCACGCAGGAAAGCAATAGCACACATACAAGCATTATGGCAAGGTATCTCTTTGTACTTCTCCTATTCATACAAGGCCTCCTACATATTTTAATATATGAAAATAGTAGCACACTTGTTTATATATTACAATCATCCAAGAACTGCTTTTTGATTTCCTCCCGGTCCTTGCCCATCGCAAGTGCAAGCTCGCTGTACAAACCATCCTCTGCAAGCTTCATATACCGTTCATCTGTGACGGTAACCTTTTTGCCGCTTTCCTCCCGCTCTTTTTTGCGAATCAAAAGTGCTTTGATTACTTGAATCCATTTCCGTAAATCACAGCTTCTCATAGCATTTTTATAACTGTCGTCGCGCAATCGCTCATTCTCAACCTGTAAAGGTTCGATATGTGCAATCTCCTTCATAAGCGCATTCGCTTCCTCTGCCGTTATTACACTACGCAATACAACCCGGGTATTATCTGTCGGGCAAAACAACCGACTATCCCGCGTCTTTTCAGGTATCAGAACATAATACAACCGATCCGAATCGCTGCCCGCTATTTCCGGATGCGTAATCTCCTCAATTTTGCATATGCCGTTACTTCCATATACAATATAATCTCCAACATGAAACACGCTCTTCGCCTCCATTTCGTGACATTCACGCTGTCCTTATATGTTATGATACCATTTTTTAACGACATCCGTAAGTCGATTTTTGGGTGTGCAAACATTTTCGGCACATTTGCAAAGAAACGTGCATTTATTTTTGTTGTTTTTTCCTAATTACCTTGTCATTTTTTATCTGTTTTTTTCAATTTATTGTTGAAAAAAGTACAGAAATGTTGATAATAAAATTATAGTAGTTTTCCAACAGGGGGGATTTCATGAGACGAAATATCGGTTTTTTAATTGATGATATAAATAATCCGTTTACGCAAAAAGCAATCAAAGGCGCCGAGCTTGCTGCTATTGCACTTGATGCCGATCTTTATGTTTTCCCTGGTATGTATCTCGGTGTTTCTGATCATTCGGAAAATTATATGCAGTATGGATACCAGTATAATACACTTTTTCAATTTGCGAATACAAAAAAATTAGATATTCTGTATGTTATGATGGATACGATTGGCGCATGGATCAACCAGCGCGGGCGCGAACGTTTTTTAAAGCAGTTTCTTGACATTCCAGTCGTAACGCTTTTTACATCTGTCGCCGGATATCATGCAGTCATCTTTGACAACGAAACCTCTTTTATGCAGGAAATCCGGCATCTGATTGTAGACCACCATGCCAAAAAAATCGGATATGTCAGCGGTCCGAAGGGAAATATAGACGCCTCGGAACGCCTGTCTGCGTTCCGCAAGGTTCTTGCTGAGCATCAGATACCATATGATGAGACAAATGTGATTTACGGCAGCTTCGCAGAGAATAGCGAACCTCTGATTGATGCATTTATAACCGCACATCCTGAATTTGAGGCAATCGTTTTTGCAAATGATATCATGGCACAAATCGGTTACCGCATACTTGCAAAGCACGGAAAGAAAATCGGCAAGGACATTCTGGTCGTCGGATTTGATAACGCGCCTTTTTCTGCAACCTTAAATCCGCCTCTTACAACTGTGGAAGCAAATGTGGCTGAGCTTGCCTATGTTGCCTTTCGAAATATGGATGACTTTTTGGAATCCAAATCCGCAATCACAAAGCGTGTTCGGACACATTACATTCACCGCTGTTCCTGCGGTTGTCTAAATTATGATTTTGATTCTTTGGCTGAAAAGCTCCAGTTAAATGAGATTATGAATGCTGATAAATACGACGATATCATGTCACATGTCATGAATTACATGTTCGGCAGCTATGTGGAAACTACGCTTTTATCCAAATTGAAGGCGAATACTTCGGATTTCGTCCATATGCTGTGTGCCCTTACAGCATCACCGAATATCGAGGATGAGCGTATGGAGGTTCGTACCAAAATGACAGACTTGATTGAGCATTCACTCTTTTCCTACACCTCCGCTGAATTGTTTGTCAATTTTCTTGTGTCGCTGCAATTTGTTTTGGAGCGAAAGATTTCAGATATATACAAGCGGACAGAATTTGTAAAGGTCTTTTCTATTTTGTATCAGGAGCTTTCCAAGTCAAACTTCCGCATTTACAGCAAACACTTCAACAGTATGACGCAGATTACACAAATTATGGATGAAATGAGTGCTGATTTGTCACGCTCTGCCAACATGGAACAGATACCATATAAAAAGACGATAAAAAAATTGTATGCGCTCGGCATACGCTCGGCATTTTTATATACATACGAGGATTCTGTCAGCCATTCAAACGGGATGCCGTTTATCCTGCCGGATAACATGTTATTACGCACTTACTCTTGCGGAAAACATATTTATGCCGTTCCGGAGGAATCACAGCGTATAGCAATATCCGATATCTTTTCGGATGATAAGCGTGCAAGTGATAAGCGCGGTTCCTTTATACTCTCCCCACTTTTTTCTCAGGAGGAGCTGCTTGGTATTCTTGTATGTGAAACGGACAGCGAACATTTCAGCCAGATTCCTTCCCTTGCGACCCATATTTCCTCTACATTAAAAACACTGCTTCTGCTTGAACAGCAACGGGAAATCAATGAATATCTGCAAACAAATCTGGAGCAGGTGCGTATGCACAACCTGAAACTGAAGGAGATTTCCAAAACCGACCAGTTAACCGGACTCTACAACCGCCGTGGTTTTATGGATTCGATACAAGCCATCACAGAAAATCCTATGAACGAAGGTCGTGAAGCATTGGTTTTATATGCGGATATGGATGGTTTAAAAACGATCAATGACAAATACGGACATGACGAGGGCGATTTTGCCTTAAAAGAAATCAGCATGATTCTAAAAGAAACTTTTCGAAATACGGATATCGTTTCCCGTTTCGGCGGTGACGAATTTGTCGCTTTTGCATTACTCGGAATACCGGGCAGCTCAGACATTATCAAACGCCGAATTGAAGAAATTACCGAGCGCCACAACCAGTGCGTACAAAAGCCGTACCGGATTGAGATGAGTCTCGGCATATGCGAGATACTCTGTTCCAAGGATATGGATATTGAAAGTGTGCTTGAACAGGCAGATCAAAAATTATATGTAGAAAAGAAAGCAAAAAAAGAAAAGAGAAGGTAATATCCTGCCTTCTCTTTTCTTCTATCATAAAACAGTTCCTCGAAAATTTTTTTCCACAGTTTTCCGTGGCAGCATAACTGCATGGCCACAACCGAGACATTTCAAGCGAAAATCCATACCGACACGCTGAATCTCCCATGCGTTACTCCCACATGGGTGCGGTTTTTTCATCTTAATTACCTGCCCGATCCGGAAATCCATCCTTTCAACCTGCCTTTTCTACCTGCCCAGAATTTTCTGCGTCATCTCTTCCGCCGTCTGCACGATATACATGCATTCACATGCTTCAAATTCTTCCCGGCTGCCATATCCAAACAAAACGCCTATCTGATCGATACCAAATTGCTTTGCGCCAATCACATCATATTTCCGGTCTCCGACCATGACAATGTCCGACATACGCAGCGCATCCGTTTGAATCTGTTCTAACAGCCATGCAATCACGGCTTCCTTCGAATCTCTTGATTTATCAAACGAGCTGCCGGCAACAATCTCAAAGTACGGAAGGAGATGCAGATTCTCCAATATCTGCTTTGCAAAAAATTCAGGCTTTGACGTAGCGACATACAGCTTACAGCCTGCGCTTCTCAGCTTTTGAAAAGCAGACTCCATCCCCGGCATGATTTTATTTTGATAAATGCCTTTTTCTCTGTAGTATTCACGGTAATATTCAACTGCCTGCTCCGCCTGTTCATCATTCAGTCCGTGAAACTTGGAAAAGGACATACGAAGCGGCGGTCCGATATACTCATACAGAGATTCCGGATTTTCCTCTTTTATTCCGAATTTTTCAAGTGCATAGACGACTCCGCCGAGGATTCCCTCCTTCGGCTCTGTTATCGTGCCATCCAAATCAAAAAATACATGCTGATACATATCATTTTTTCAGGTACAAAATTACGCTCTTTCGGGTAATAATCCCGATAAAGCACTTTCTGTCATCCACGATACACAGAAAATTTCGTTCCAGAATCCTTTCCATTATTTCATCATATTCAACCGTGTTTAATACAACTGCATCCGGATCCCGATTCACGATATCCGATACCGTATAATTTTTTAATTCATCCCTGCCGTATTCCATAACGACACGAAGAAAATCCCCCTCACTGACAACTCCGATATACCTGCCCTCCTTATCGATGACAGGAACTGCCGTATAAGTACTTCCAAGCAAAAGCGAAACCGCCTCATCAAGTGTGTCGTCGGCATTAAAGTAAGTCAGCATATGCTTAGGTATCAGTATATTAAATATATTCATAAGCATTTCTCCCAAAGTTGATGTTCATCATCATAACTGCTCTGCCATTCCAAGCAAGAGCGCCTCCGTCTTATCCCAGCCAAGGCAAGGATCTGTAATGGATTTACCATAGCAGCCCCCTCCAATCGGCTGATTGCCATCCTCGATATAGCTCTCTACCATAACCCCCTTAACAAGCTTTCGTACTTCCGCGCTGTGTCGGCAGCTATGCAGAATTTCATTTACAATTCTTGGCTGTTCATCCCATTTCTTTCCGGAATTATTGTGATTCGCATCCACAATACAAGCCGGATTCTGAAGGTTGAATTTGCTGTAGGATTCCACAAGGTATTTCAAATCCTCAAAATGATAGTTCGGAATAGACCGACCGCTCTTACTTAATGAACCGCGCAGGATACAGTGTGCCAATGGATTGCCATCCGTCTTTGTCTCATAACCGGAGAACAAAAATGTATGCTTTGCCTGTGCTGCCACGCACGCATTCAACATCACGGAAAAATCACCGCTTGTCGGATTCTTCATACCAACTGGAACATCGATACCGCTTGATGTAAGACGATGTGCCTGATTTTCTACACTTCTTGCACCGATTGCAACATAGGACAACACATCCTGCAGATACGGCCAGTTGTCTGTATAAAGCATTTCATCCGCTGCGGTAAGTCCGGTCTCCCGAATCGCTTTGATGTGCATCTTTCGAATCGCCTTAACGCCCTCGATAAAGTCCGGCTTATCCTCCGGATTCGGCTGATGCAGCATACCCTTATAACCGGAACCGTTCGTTCGGGGCTTATTCGTATAAATTCTCGGAATTACCAATATTTTATCCTTGATTTTATCTGCAAGCTTGGCAAGTCTTTCCAAATAATCCAACACCGAATTTTCATAATCTGCGGAGCAAGGTCCGATAATTGCAATGAATTTATCGGATTCTCCCGTAAATACTTTTCGAATCTCCTCGTCACGCGCTTCCTTTATCCGAAGCAGCTCCTGATCCATCGGATGTGCGTCTCGGATTTCCTCCGGACTCGGAACACTCTTCACCATATGTAATGCCATTTTATGAACCTCCAAATTGTTCTGTAAATTTTATATCATTTTCATAAATCCAATATATTATAATTCATTCCCTGTAATTGTTCAACGAAAAAATCCCCATTATTCAATCGCTTTTAAGGATTCCGCCATATCAATATGACCGATTTTTCTCCGCATAACCACATCGACAACTTTTAAGAATATAAGCACAATCACTACACTTAACAGATAACTGATTGGCATGATTGCCGCCTTGAATGCCACCATGTCAACCTGAATCTGATTCATGACAAATCTGTGCAGCAAAATTCCAAGCGGAAGCCCGACTACAATTCCCATCAAGGTCAATACGAGGTTTTCACGGAATACATATGCCCCCGTTTCCCGCGGATAAAATCCGAGTACCTTAATCGTTGCAATCTCCCGTTCACGCTCCGTGATATTGATATTGCTCAGATTAAACAGCACAATAAAGGCAAGCGCACCGGCACAGCCGATAATCAGCCCGACAACCGCGTTCATCATGGTCATCATGTTTTCCACCCGCTCCTTCATCTCCGGAACAACCATAACATTCATCACGCTGTCCAATTTTCGCAGCTTTGCCCCGGCTGAAAATGCAGTCTCATCATTCTTTGTATTGATATACATTGTATTTTCTTCATATGCTTTTCCAAAATAATCTGCATACGTTTCCGGTGTCATATATGCATAATGCCACACATAATTTTCGTAAATACCGCCCACGGTAAGTGTCACGTCACCCGCATCGCTGTCTGTAAATGTAATCGTATCTCCCAGATGCACATCTGCAATCTCTGCGATTTTCTCGCTCAGAAAAACTTCCCCATATTCAGGGAACGAAGCATCGCCCTCTAGCATTTCAAAATGCATATATCCATCGAGTGCTCCCGGCTCTGCCGCTACAACATAAACCGTTTTAACAGCCGTATCCGTATGATACTCTGTCGAGGTCTTATACAAAGAAACACTGCCTGTCATACCCTCGCCTGCTGTATCCTCGACTTCGTCTATATCATTGTCCGTAATCGGCTCAGAAAATGTAATCTCGATATCATGTGTATCAATTTCGCCATACTGAAATTCTGCAAGATTCACAACGGAATCACGCACGCCAAGACCGGTCAGCACCAGAGCCGTACATCCGGCAATACCGACAATCATCATGAGCATACGCTTCTTAAATCGAAATACATTTCGTGCGGTTACTTTATACAGAAACTTCATGCGCTTCCATATAAAACCGATTTTTTCCAGTAATATACGCTTTCCGGCAGCCGGTGTTTTCGGCCGAATCAATTCCGCCGGCATACATCGAAGCTCATTTTTACAAGCAAAAAATGTTGTTCCAATCGAGCACACCAGTGCCACAACAATACAGATAAGCAGCAGCGGCAATGAGAAGTAATATCGCAGTCCGTCTCCAAAATCATACAGCATGCGGTACGCACTCCAGATGACATATGGGAACACATATGTTCCTGCGAAAAATCCTGTTATACATCCAACGAATGCGGATACACCGGAATAAATCATATATTTGCTGATAATCGCCGTATTGCTGTATCCGAGTGCCCGCAGCGTTCCAATCTGTCCTCTCTCATCATCCACCATTCTCGTCATCGTTGTAGAGCACACAAGCGCTGCAATGAGAAAGAAGAAAATCGGAAATACCTTTGCAACACCATCTACGATATTTGTATCGTTATCGTAACACATATATCCGGTATTAGTACTTCTGTCAAACACATAAACTTCCGGTTCCTCCAGTGTCGGAAGCTCGATATCCGCAACAAGCTTCTCCACTTCCTCATCGATAATAGGCTGTGCATTTTCTGCAATCGTGTCCTGTGGCAATGACAGCTGTCCACTCTCAAACATCGCATCAATCATAGACTCTGTCAGCCCTGTCTGCATCAGCTCGGCGTACATCTGCGCCTTTACCTGTTCGGTAACCTGATCTGTGACCTCCTTTGTCACTGTATCCTCAATCTCTGTAACCGCATCATCGTATTCCTTCTGTATGTCTGCCTGCATATCCGCATATCGATCATCCGCAGCCCGCTTCAATGCAGCTTCTACATCCTCGCTTAGTCCGTCAATATAGTCCTCATACTCATCTGTATATATGTCATAATCATCCTGACAAAGCACATACATTTCCTTATAATAATCAAAGCAAAAGCCCTCCGGCTCTATGTACATAAATGCGCCTACACGGCCATTTCCAAGAGAGGTCGTTCCCCGCTCCATATTGATATAAGCCGGTGAGTTTACGAGTCCTACAACCGTGTAGGAATCATACCTGAGGCTGTCCTTTGTCTCTTCAGAATTACTGTCTGATACAGTAATCTGTTTGCCAATCATGCTCTCATCAAATTGATATGCATCTATTACACACTCATCCGGTGCCTCCGGCATCCTCCCTGCACGAAGCTCCAGTGTATTGACTCGTTCTGTTATGGAATTTGCCTTCACAACCATCTCAGAGTCATCCTCATCTATGTAGATAAAATCCTCATACACCGCGCCCTCAGCTGCAATCACATATTCCTGAGACTCCATAGAAGCAACCTCATCCTCATCAAATCCATACGTTGAAAGCAGGCGGAAATCATAAAATTTATAATCCTTCAAATACGCATCCGCGGTTTTTATCATGCCTGGCTTTGTCACCTTCAGACCTGCGAAAAAGCCAACTCCGAGTGCAATGATTGCCATGATCGCGAAAAAACGGCCTTTACTTTTTCCGATTGTTCTTATTATATTTTTCTTATATGCTTTATTCATCACTTTACACCTGTATTTTTCAACATCCATTCCTACAGCATTTATGATAGCTGCCTCCGGAACCGATACACATTTCTACCACTCGATCTGTTCCACAGGAATTACCTCTTCATTTTTCCGTACATTTGCAATCTGTCCGTTTTTCACCTTGATTACCCGGTCCGCCATCGCCTGAAGTGCGGAATTATGTGTAATTATCACAACCGTCATCTTCCGTGTCCGGCTGCAGTCCTGAAGCAGCTTTAGAACGGACTT
The DNA here is from genome assembly GCA_964563955.1 of uncultured Bacteroides sp. Classification (GTDB taxonomy): domain Bacteria; phylum Bacillota; class Clostridia; order Lachnospirales; family Lachnospiraceae; genus Coprococcus_C. The sequence continues at coordinate 29,066 of CAZLZH010000006.1, forward strand.
ACCTGTTTCATAATCAAGTGCACCCGTAGGCTCATCACATAAAAGCAGCTTTGGATTTTTCGCCAATGCGCGCGCAATGGAAACACGCTGCTGTTCTCCTCCGGACAACTGCGCCGGGAAATTATTTCTTCTCTCTTTTAATCCAACCTGCTCCAAAACAAGCTCCGGGTCAAGCGGCTCCTTTGAAAGCTGTGACGCAATCTCGATATTCTCAATCGCAGTCAAGTTCGGTATCAGATTGTAAAACTGAAACACAAAGCCGATATCCTGTCTTCTGTATGCCGCAAGCTGTTTTTTATTATACTTTGACACATCCTTCCCGTCCAAGTACACGTCTCCGCTTGTCAGCTTGTCCATGCCTCCCAGTATGTTGAGCAGCGTCGTTTTTCCTGCGCCGGACTGACCGACTATGACGCAGATTTCTCCCTGTTCAATTTCAAAGCTCACGTCCCGCAATGCCTCAACCTTTACATCGCCGCTCTGATAGGTTTTACATACGTGTTTAAATTCTACATAGCTCATCTGTTGTTCTCCTAATATCTTATGATCCTATTTCTATTTTCCAATTTCGTTCCATTTTATGTAATGTATGATACCATGTACAGCGCGGATTCTCAATTTTCTTTTTCAAAATTCATGTTTTTTTCACATAAAAAGAGATCTGAAACAACGAATTTCCTCCATTGTTTCAGATCTGTTATATATATAGTTTTACAGTTAAAATAACTCTATTAATTTATACATACTGAAATAGCTGCCGACTGTGAGATTTCATATCTGTAAAATGTCACATACACATCCCCCTGTTCATCGACAAAATACTTATAATCAGAGGCACTGCATTGGCTAACTATGCTTTTTGCATCGCTTTCGAAAGCACCTGGTACCTGATCGATTTTTGCATATACTGCATTCTCCACCATCTGTTTCGTCTCTGCTTCCGACTTCCCCAACAATTCCGGTAAAGTAATAGCCTTCCCATCCTTCAGGCGAAATGTATAACTGTATATACTGCCATCACCAACTCCGCCAACCATCCAATCCCGGCATAAGCGAATACTTAAAATACCATTATCATTATAAACACCTAATAAAGTTAAGTTATTACTAAACTCAACATCATTTCCCAATGGTGACGTTTCCTTAGTGGCATATTCCTCTACATACTCCATAAAGTTATTGGTTTCTTCACTAAAGAATTGATCTGATTTCGTTTTAATATATGCATTAATCTCATCTGCATACCGATATGAAGAATCTACAACCACTCTCTCATAATAATTATCATATCTCACCCGATTATATCCTTCCCCATAGTCCAGCACACCGGATCTGTCATCCTTCGTTGTTGTGTAGGATACACTTTTTGGTGCCAGCGAATCCTCAAATACAGCTATCTCCTCACTGATTTGATCATCATTAACATACATATTATTCAGTATTTCCATGTATCCGTCATACACATCGAAATCCCCGCTTTTATATGCCTCGCCCGCCAAATCCATATAATACTGCTTTGCTTCACTGTAACAGTTGTCACGGATTGTTTGCAGCTTTTTTGAAACGGGATTTTGTTCATTTTTTATTTTTTGGATTTCCCCCAATGCATTCACATACGCTTCGTAATATTGTTTTTCATCATACAGCGTTTTAATATCATGGTATTGATCCTGATAATCTTTTACATCATTTACACTATCCAGCAATTGAAAATATCCAATAGCATTGTTGGAATCATAATCCTCGACATTACTCATAAATGTCTCATAGTTAATTTCATCATTCATATACTGTTCCATGCAGTCATCAAAATATTGCATAGAATCCGGTATTGTCACAGTTCCGTATGTCGCATCCGAAATTGCCATCTGATTTACTACCTGGTTTTTATCGTTATATACCATGAAATTGTCATGATATACCGTATATACAAAGCAACCGGTATCCGGTATTTCCTCGTCAAATTGAAGCTGCATTCCAAGCTGCCTATTTTCCAAATCAAATTCTATCAATCCGAACTTTGTATATTCGCCCTCGCACACTCTCTGTAAAAGAAAATAATACTGATTATCCATCCCGCGCAAAAGCACAGGAAGCATCTGTGCAGACTCCTCCTTCCCCTTTCGTGTTTCGTGTTTCACACCGGATAACAATTCTTCCGCATAATCCAGAGTACTCCATGTTCCATCCGCTTCCAGAACCATTACCGCTTTGTCTGTCAGGATATAATCCGTATCTCCAATCCGATACAGATTCCCCGATTTTTCTATCTGATTGCCATCTGTTATGTTACCTTCCGGAAGTCTGACCTGAATAAGTCTATGGCTGTCCCCTTCCGATATGGCTGTCACTTCATTCTGACTGATAATCGGAAGCATAGATGAACCAACTGTAGCAACAGCTTTCTCTTTTCCGTGCCAATCCGTAAAGCAGACATTTTGTGCCTGTCCGTCCACATCAAATGTGCAAATTCCATCTTCCGTAATATAGTATAATAATGTCAATGCCATTTCTTCTTTTGGAATATCTTCTTTTTCAATCGCAGTAATCGTTTCTGCTTCGTCTTTTTCGCTGACACAGACAACCTGCATTTCGTTTTTACCGGATGCTTCTGTCACATATGCGCTATAATACAAATCATCTTCCACGGTTGCAAAATAACCCAACTGATTAATTGTCTCCCAATCCTCAGGAACCGCGATACTTGCAGACTCCTGTGTCTGTCCATCTGATTGAATAATCGTTTTATCTTCATCATTGTATGTATAAAAGCAGCCGTCCGCGTATCCGGTATTGAAACCGGAAAACCCTATCGCCTGTTCGTAGAGATTATCATTGATTGCCTGAAAATCTATATCCTTATATGGTTTTTTATAATATAAACAAATTCCAACAGTAACGCCGGCTATAATCAATGCCAGAACAATACTTACCGTTATCCATATCCATTTTTTGCTTTTGCATGGTTTTCATTCCTTCCAAAACCTACAACATCCTTGTTGAAGGACTCCAGTTCCACACTATAAAGTTTTTGATTTCCAATATTAATTGTAATTTCTACCATCATTTATCACCATGTCATTTCTTTGCGCCACATACCCTGCACACCTTAGCAAATTCCAAATTCAAAGCATTGCACATAGAACAACGCCATGTTGCAGACGTAAGAACACTTGTCTCTGCAATATCGTCATCCGCTTTGGGTTCTATCTGCTTTTGTTCCATTGGTTGCCACCATGAAAAACCTTCCCGACAAAGCTCCACGAACATATAGACAGAACCGCCAATTTGAATCCAATCAGCATGACTCAGATAACAGCTCTCCGTCACAGGTGCGTTATTTAAATAGACCGCTCCATTCGAGCTTTCCATATTCAACACCACCTTCTGTGTCTGTATATCAAAGGATAAAGTACAATGATGCTCCGGCAAAACATAAGCATCACCCTTTATGCAGATAGAATTATCAATATTACTACCAATAAAATTATCACATGTGAATATCGGATACTGCTTTCCGTACGCCAAACCGGACACTGCTACCAGCCAACCAACCAGAAGCGCATTCTGTGGCTGCAGTGGCGAAACATCCGAAAGCTGATTCAAAGCTATAGGTTGATATACATCCTCCTGTTTGGATTCATAAGAAAGGGTATTTCCGGAATGTGCAGGCGGTCTATAGGCAACTGTCTCTGCCATATCTTCTTTCACCTGATATCCGCGCACAAACGGCTTCGATGTTATCTGCATATTACCGTATTGTACCTTGCTTTCAGCGACTACATTATTCGTATTGTCTTGTTGCATTTCTGCACAATGAGGACAAGAAGCATATTTTTCCCCATTGTAGAAATGACCTTTTTCGCATTTTTTGATATCCATAATGACCGAACCTCTTGTTAAATCTTATTTTACCGGCTTCGTCCAAGCTGAAATCTATCTTGTAAACAGATACTTCCGTTTATCGAAATACGCTTTGTTCGCTATAATATAACAGCTTACAACTATCGCACATATTATAAATATCCCTACGATCATGCCTATTAATTGTTCATTCATAGCTTTATAACCTCCACTTAAGATATATTCCTCTGCGTATTCTTGCATCACTGCAATTTGCATTATAATTGCTAAATATAAGCCTATAAAAAATGCAATACCAACATGCAATATATAATAATTACTAAGAGCAGTTGCTTTAAACTGAGCAAGCTGAAAGCGAATAAATAAGCACAAAATTGCTGTTATCAGTCCAAAGAATCCGGCAATGGTAAATTGAATAGCAATTGATTTAATACCATCCGCATAGCTGGAACCAATTAATTCATCTGCCCACTCGAGATATTGCGTATTCTGTTGACTTAGATAATTCGCTTCGTTAAAACAATCTATAACAATCAACACACAAACAATTGCTACCGCAAATAACTCAAAATAAATAATAAACTTATACCATGCCATCGGCTGTTGTGGCTGCGCATATCCATATTGCACCTGTCCATACACCGGTTGCTGAACCATTACATTCTCGCATACGGCAATCTGCACAAAATTTGTATCCTGCAACGAGCGTGCAATGATAACATTAGTACCATTTTGCAATTTAGCTTTTTTTACACGTTTACCATTTACATAGATTCCGTTTGTACTATCCGTATCCTCGATATAGAAGTCATTACCCTCCCAATAAATAACTCCATGTACACGCGAAATAAAATCATAATTTAATACAATGTCATTGTCCGGCTGACGCCCGAAACTGACAATCTTCTTTTGAAATGCTTCAATGTTGTAAGTTCTCTGAGCTCCATAAGAATCACAAATAACTATATTCATATACTCCTCCTCTGTTTGCTTCTTTTTACACTTCCAATATGCGTCAAAGCTTGTACCTGTTCTTTGGCAGAGAAGCTAATATCTTTAAATGTTAAAATCCCTTTTGGTTATAATCCTCGCATATCATATTCATAACCTTGCATAATTTATACATATATACAAATGGACCAATGATAATCAGACATCCTAGTATATCCCAAAGCCAAAATGAGCCTCCATTAAAATTCGTATTAATCCCTCTGCTTTTCGCCTCCATTCCAATTCTTTCTGCCAAAGTAGTATGCCATACCAATGGCACAATTCCTAGTGTTATAGAACCAAGTAACCATATGGCAATGAGGTAATTCATCTGTCGTTTTCCATCTCTTTTTTCGCATATAAAATTAACATCCGAACCGAGCACGGAAAAAAAATATAAAGAATAAATACCAAAAGTCAAAAATGTAAACACGTAAAACAAAACCATACTACGATTCGTTTTCATATTCGCATAAACATTTGCACGTGGCATTTGATTATAAATATTTACATTCACTCCCTGTCCATATGCTGGCTGCTGAACCATCACATTCTCTCCTACCGCAATCTGCACATGATTTGTATCATACAATGATCGTGCAATGATAACATTAGTACCATTTTGCAATTTGGCTTTTTTTACCCGTTTGCCATTTACATAGATTCCGTTTGTACTATCCGTATCCTCGATATAGAAGTCATTACCCTCCCGGTAAATAACTCCATGTACACGCGAAATAAAATCATAATTTAACACGATATCATTGTCCGGCTGACGCCCAAAGCTTACAAACTCCTTCTGAAATGCATCAATATTGTAAGTCCTCTGAGCTCCATAGGAATCACTGATAACTATATTCATATACTCCTCCTCTGTTTTCTCCTCATTTATACCTTCCGCAATCTTCGAAGCACCAGTCCGGACGCAACAGAAAAACTTACGATAAACAAAAGCAGAATTCCCCATACTGACAGCATATGCACCATACTATGTGTGAAAAAATCCTCTGCTTCATGCGCAATCGTATATCCAAGATCCTGCATCCTCAGGGTAAGCGCATTCAAATCGGCTGTTGAGCCATATCCCTCCATGGACCAGCGACAGACCGTGAAATAGGACACAATTTCTGTTGCATCCTCCAGATTGAAGATCACACCGGAAAACAATATCTGTGGCATGAGAAGAATCGGCGCAACCGTCATCGCCCGGTCTGCATTTGAAAACAAGGATGACACAAACAATCCCATTGCCGCTGCCGCCATAGCTGTAAACCACGTTGTGATACAATATTCCAGATATGCCGGCATACAAATTCCATCCGCTGGATATTTCAGCAAAGCCGTAAATGTTGTTACGATCAATAATGTCTGGATGAGACACAGCAAGCCCAGAACAGCCACCTTGCTCAATATATAGCTGCACAGATTCAATCCGGTCATATACTCTCGCTTTAATACATTTCGCTCCTTACAGATTTCCTGAATCGAACTCAAAATTCCAACCCAGAATCCACAACACGAAAGTGCAAACAGCAGACTCTTTGTAACCTCATATTGTTCAAATTCCTTTCCGTTTGCCACCAGAGAGATCAAATACGCAAGCAAAGGCGCCTGTAACAGCAAAAGCAGCATTCTCTGTCTGTCATTGATCATCAAATTGATATATCGTTTACATAAAACGGTAAATTGTCGGACAGGTCCTTTTTTTGCAGTCTTCTTTATTTTTTCCTGCTTTTTGTTCTGAACACCTGATTTATAATTCTGTGTGCATTCTACGAACCGTTTCTGCCAAAAATCCGCATGCTTACCAATCAGCTCATATGCATCCACGATATCATCTGTCTGAAAATAGGCTAACGCCTCCTGATATGTACCACAAAAGCATAGTTTTCCCCCGCTTCCCATGAATACGATCTTATCATAGGCATCCAGATTCAAGGTACTGTGGGTAACAAGAATCACGGTTTTTCCGGAGGTTGTCATACCCTTTAGCGTGCGAATCAGGCTCCGCTCTGTTCCGGGATCTAATCCGGAAGCCGGTTCATCCAGAAAAAACAGTTTGGGGTCCGTCAACAGCTCGACAGCAATACTGGCACGCTTTTTCTGTCCACCGGATAAATTCCGCACATAGGTATCCTTTCGCTCCGTCAGTTCCACAGTATCAATCACCTTTTCAACGATGTCATGCAATTCTTCATCCTTTACATCCTTTGGAAGACGCAGTTTTGCAGAATAATACAGCATGGCTTCCACGGTCAGATTATCATATACGATATCCTGCTGCGGAACATAACCGATAATATGTTTTAACATATCAAAGTTTTCATACAAATTTACTTCATTGACAAACACCTCTCCGGCTGACGGCTTGCTATATCCGCTAATGCAGTTCATGAATGTGGATTTTCCTGCGCCGGAGCCACCTACAATCGCCACCAGCTCACCCGGAGCAATCTCCAGACTTACCTGATCACATATGGTAATATCCTTGTGTTTTCCAACCTGTTTTCTCACATTCCGAGCCTGCACGGAAATACCATTTCTGGCGCAGATATAGGATAATTCTCCATTCGAAAAAATCATACGCGTATGCGAGATCAGAATAAAATCCTTATCCCGCAGCCGAACCTTATCATGTATCTTCTTTCCATTTACATAGACGCCATTTGTACTGTTCAAATCGCGCAGCACATAGGAATCGCCAATTCGCAAAACCTCTGCATGCTTATGGGAAATACTGATATGCTTCAGACAGATATCATTATCCTCACCTCGTCCGATCGTAACACAAGCCTTGGAAGCAAGCGGATAAGAAATCCATCTTTGTTCCTGTTTTTTGTAAGAAAATACAAAAAGTACACCCTTTGACATATCCTTTTTTGATGCGACGATCCGAATATAGTCCCCATCCTGTACCGGAATCAGTTTTTTCCGCCTGCCGTTATACACCAAACCGTTGGTGCTGTTCATATCCTCCACATAACACGTTCCATCCTTCATATATATGCATCCGTGTATACGGGAACAAAATTCCGAGGATAAAACAATATCGCAATCTGTCTGCCTGCCAAAGCTTATAACTTCCTTCCCGACACTTGCCAAACGAATTTCATGGCTTACCTTTTCTCCGTCAAACACAGTAACATATAAATTTCCGGCGAAAAAATTATTCATTTGACTGCTCCAAATCTTCCCATGCGAATACCTCTCCGCAGAACGGAATGAAATACAGCTCTGTCTTACCGATCAGCAGCTTATCGTATGGCGCAAGAGCTGTAACATTCAATACAACCTCATCATTCACATAAAATAATTCCTTTGACTCACCCGGCTGTGCAAGAAATACACGTTTTTTCGGCTCATACAGGATGATTGCATGCTTCTCTCTGGAAATACTCATATCACCGTCAATCACGACATCCATTTTAGAGCCTCTTCCAATAAAGTTTCTGCCGGATTTTAATACAAAGCTCTTTCCCACATCCTGTCCATTCAGACATACAAGCCAGCCAACTACCGGCTCAACATTTCCGTCTAATGAAGAATGACGGATTGTCTTTCCGATCTCTTCCTCCACATCATCCGCAGGCGTCGTTGGATTCTCCTTCACATGCTGGATAAAGCTTTCCAGATCATTTGCCTTTGTTGCTTTCCCCGTCATGATTGTTTCCTGCAACGAAATTCCCATGTTCGAACCATTAAAGGCTACCGTACTTCCAAGTGTTGCCCCCTGATTATCCGGTACGTTATACCCAACCGTTGCATCGTCTCCATATGCCTCCGTTTTTTTCATGTCCTCATCCACGCCGCTTCCGCCTGCGCAATGTGGACAGGTCGGGTATTTGTCCACATCATAAAAATGCCCCTTATCACATCTCTTTAAATTCATCTTATCGTCCTCCTAAGGTTTTATTGATATCGTCCTTGTGTCTGCTATACTGCATCAACACCAAGGACGTATTATCCTGAATCTTCTTTGTCCGCATCATAACCACATCGGTAAGCCGTCTCGCTGCCCTGCTCATATCCGGCTCCTCATATTGGATGATTTCCAATATGTCCTGATCCGGCAGACGCTTATATAACCCGTCACTGCAAAGTAATACGATATCATTTTCTTGCAACACAAACGGTTCACTGTTAATATCCATCAACGACATATTACCCATACCGAGATAGCTGATCAGCGCCTCAGCCTGATCCTCCTCCTCCTTGTATTCCTCTTCGGTAATCTGACCGTTTTTCAGACGTTCATCCAAGCTCAGCCGATAATTATGCTCCCGGTTGAGCGCCACAATCCGGTTATCCCGCAAAACATACAGCTTACTGTCACCAACTGACAAAAAGTACATATTATTCTCTTCAATGACAACCGCAACAACGGTTGTACCTCCGTTTAGGGGATTCCCCTCCTCATCTGTCAGGTCATATACCGCTTTATCCATCTTTTTTGCTTCCCGATACAAAAATTTCTGCATATCAGATATTGAAGTTTCCTTGTAATAATCATCGATAAAGAGCTTTGCAGCAGTCTGACTTGCAAGCTCTCCTCCATTCATACCACCCATACCATCACAGACAACCGCTACCGCCCGATGTCCATCGACATTTCCGAATACCGTATCCTGCTGATTTTTTCTTGTCCCTAAAATACTTGACACACCCATGTTGATATGAAGGCTCTGGCTGTCATTGATCAGACCGCCAATATCTATATCCTTATCCAACCGGACTGTCACAATATCTCTTTGCTTTCTCGCATCCTCTGTCATGCTTTCTCACCTACCTTAAATCCACTTTTATCACTTCCAAGCATCACCAACTGACCCTTTTTGATCAAAACAGGCTGTTCTGCCGGAAGTCTTGCTCCGTTAATATATAATCCATTTGAAGAATGATCCATCACGAAAAAACGTTTTCCCCTCTCATCATAGATGATTTCGCAGTGCCGTTTACTTACATGCGGATCCCCGGATACTACGATGTCACACGCGGCTTCATTTCTTCCAATCGTCAGGCTTTTATTCGGCGGAAGCTCCCTGTACACATCCCGTCTTCCCACCTGAAGTATCTGGACATACTGTGATTTTTTAGCTTTTACCGGTAGTCTGTTCACACTGACCGTCAGCCATTGTGTTGAATCGGCAACCGCATCATCGCCAAGCCCCAGCTTCCTTAAAAATAAATCTACCGTCTGAATCCTGTCTGTATACCTTACCTCCAGTGCCTGATCCATGACATCCGATATGTGTCCGGGGATTCCATACTCCCGTAGCCTTGTATAATCCTTGCCCCTTGTCCGGTCTAAAGCATCCGGCATCTTTTCCCCGGTCAGCATATAATAAATGGTACATGCAAACGAATAGACATCGGTATAGGTTCCCTGCTTCCCATTCTGAGAATACTGCTCCAGCGGGGCAAATCCCGGCTTCAATACAACAGAAAGCTTCTGTTTTGCGCTTTGAGACAGCTCCTTTGCATTTCCAAAATCAATCAGCTTCACTTCACCTTTTTTGGTAACCATGATATTATCCGGACTGATATCCCGGTGAAATATCTTATGCTTATGGACAACGATCAGCGCTCTCCCAATCTTATACACGATATCCATGACGATGTCATATGGAAGCTTCCCCCCTGCACTCTTAATCAATTCCCGTAGTGACATACCTTCCAGATATTCCATCACGAAATAACAAGTACCATTCTCCATAAAAAAATCGTACACGGACACAACCTCCTGAATCGGCTTTAAATCCTGCAAAATCTCTGCCTCTTCCAGAAAACGTTCCTTACTATGCTCAAAGGAGTCCTCCTTCTCCGCGGAAATCGTTGCCACAGTCGCTCCGTCTGCCATTCTTGTCACAATTCCCTGCGGAAACAGCTCCTTTAACGCACAATTCCGTTTTTCTTCCATATCATAAGCGGCATATGTAATTCCAAATCCACCGACGCCCAAGGTTCGCTGTATCACATAACGATTACTCAGGCATCTTTGTTTTTTTAATTCCAATGTCGTCTCTTCCATACGATTACCACCTTACAACAATATCCAACGAACCGGCTGTAATACGATCGTTCTTCTCTAACCTTCTCTTATGTACCATCTTCACGCCATTTAACATGGTTCCATTTGTTGTATCCAGATCCTGTATATAGAAGCTCTCTCCATCAAATTCGATTGCAAAATGCTGTCTCGACATCATGACATCATCTATAAAAAGATCACACAAATCCGAACGCCCAACCATCATACTTCCCTGAACGCTGGCATCAATTTTCTTGATCATCTTTCCACCGGAATATAGATACAAGGTGATTGGCTGTCCGCTTTTCTGCTGTTCCAATACAATATGTTGTTTTACCTCTGTATTTCCTGCAAGCACAGCCTTATCGTCCACGATTACGATACCCTTGTTTTTCTTGATAATATGAAATACAATCAACAAAATCGCAACAAGAACTACAAGGAATACAATCAGGAATATCCACCAGAAGCGTTTCGCAAAGCTCTCTTTATCGACAGCCTTTTCCGGTGCATCCACAAAGGTTATGTCATAAGAGTACGGAGTAAGAGAATTACCCTGCAAGTCTGTTATATTCTGAAGGCTTAATCGATAATCTCCTCGATATACCCTCTCATTTAAGGTCAAACGATATGTGTATTCCGTATGCTCTCCAACCTCCGCTACATTGATAACCTGTAGCTTCTGGTCTGACTGCTCCTTGGATGCAGCATCAGCGGTCGCCTCTTCCATTCGCTCAAGCTGATAGGCGCTCACTTCATCCGCTCCCGTCACAAACTCACTGAAGGTTATGTCGATACTGTTATCCCCTGTCAACGCAACGCCTACGACGCTTGGTGCCTCCGTATCGGGCTTGGCGCGATAAAATGTCGTTGTTTTGGATGCATATTCCCAGATCTCTTTACTGTCATTTAATATCAATGAAAGCTCCACCGTATATTCCTCAGACTCGATTGCATCCGTATCTGAAAAGGTTGCAATCCATGCGTCCTGAAACGCATTGACCCTGTCCTCCAGACTACCGGAGAAATCATTGTCCTCCACATAGATTCCCTCTCCACTACTGGAAGCTGCAATGCCCTCCAACGCATTTCCATCAGTAGCCTGCGCATTTTTATTCATAAATGCATAGACAGGAATATTGGCATCCTTCAACGCTTCCTTTACCTCTTCATTTGTTTTGCCGGTATTGGAATCGTTCTCACCGTCAGACAACACAAGTATGATATCGCGTCCGGTAAAATCGTCCTCCATGTTATTCTGATTATTGCTTTGTATCATTTTTACAATGTCTACAATCGCATTATTCAGATATGTCCTCTCATCGCTTGCAGACAGCGTAGCCAGCTTATCCTTAATCCTTGATGTATCCTCTGCCGTTGCATTTTCAATAATCGGTGTCAGCGTATTGGTTTCATTTCCAACTGTATAGACCGTCAAGGTATCATGCTCTTCCATCCGAAGTGCCAAACCGTTAATCGCATCGATCAATTCATCAAAATACCCCTGCACAGAACCGGATGTATCGATCAAAACATAATAATGGATTCCATATCCGGTTTTTTTCCACTGTTTCAATTCCGATGCCTGCCACTCATTGCCATGAAACAGCATCCTGACATTCTCCGGCTTCTCGGACTGTAATTCTCCGTTCTTTCCGTTATAATAAAATACAGTCCATATCGTCGGCAGATTGCCCTGTACCTGTTCTACACGGTTTTCTGCTTCCTGCTCGAACCTGACATGCTGATAATCCTTGTATGGATCTTCCTCTGTCTCTTCCGTATTGTCCTCTTCCGTAGTTTCAATTGCCTGTGTCGTAACAACCTCTATGGTGCCGTTTGCTTCTGTCTTTGCTTCTGTTGTTATCTCTGTTGATGCTTCCGTTTGTTTTTCCGTTGTCACAGAGCTTTGCTGCGTTGTCGTACTCTGCTGTGTTGTTGTCGGGATTTCAGGTTTCGTATTATTTGCCGGTGGCTTTGCATCTGTCTCTCCACCTGGTGATCCATCTGTTGGTGTATTTAAAGAGCCACTTTGTACCGACGACGTTTGCTCCACTTCGACGATCGCTTTTGCCTCCACAGTACAGTCATCCATAACGCCTGTATACAAAGATGTCAGCAAGCACATCACTGATACAATTACCATTCCCTTTTTTATATGTCTCATCTCTCTTCCTCCCATGTATGTCCTTCCCGGCAGTATGCCATAAACTCAAAGCTGCTGTCTCCAAGCTGTAAGCAGTCTCCACTCATCAATGACTTCTGGCACTCCAAAAGTGTCTGATTCACATATGTCAAAGTTCCCTTTCCCGGAACAATATAAAAATGATTTGATTTCGCATCGTATACGATGGAACAATGTGTATCTCTGTCAATCGTCATATCCTCTGCCACAAAAATGTCCATATTCATGCTTCTGCCAATACGGTTAAACCCATGATGCAAGCGATAATCCCGTCCCTTCTCCGGTCCCTTTGTACAAACAAGCCATCCGGTCACATAATCATTTCCACGCACAGGAGAAAAATAACTAACCGTTCTGCCGTAATCATTTGCCTCAATCTTTTCTTTTTGATTTTTCCTGACAAGCTGCTCCAATTGGGAATTGTCTTCCGGACGCATGGCAACCGTCATCTGATCCTGAATCGTATTTTTTAATATCCGTTCGTTCCGCTGCTGACAATGCGGGCATATATCATATTTTGTATTATCGAAAAAATGTAATCCTTTTTCACATCGTATGATACTCATACACCCTATGCCTCTCTTTCCCTGAAACCACCTTATGGGACTGCCCGCAAAGGGCAATCCCACAGATGGTTTTATCTCATGTTATTTTAAAGTTATCTTAAACGTTACCTTTCTTCCATCTATTGTTGTGGTATAGGAAATACTCGGTTTTTCTCCGGATTCCGCCTGAATTTCATTCAGCACATTCACCGCATCTGTCGGTTCAAAGCCTTCCGGTTGTTCTTCCTCTGTCGCAGCGTTTGTCGGAGTCTGTGCTGACTGTACACAATTGTCTGCATACTGTGTCAATGCCCCTGAAACTGCACTTTCCGGATTGGCTTCCTGAAGCTGTTCGATGGTCTCATCTGGATCGGATTCGATATATACCGTCTGTGGAGCTTCATAGGTATCTGCAACCAATACGGTATCTAATACCGGCACATTCTCCGCTGCATAGGTTACACCATTTTGGACATAAGTATTGTTGGATATGTAATTGTTTACAATCGTTGTAAAATTATTTTCCACATTGATACTTGCATCGATGCCTACATTATCCGGTTGATTCTCTGTCGTTATGTCCTCTACTTCCTCTGCTGTAGTAACATCCTCCGTCATACCATCATCCAATGTATCACCATTCTCCGGCTGTTCTTCTGTCGTTATGTCCTCCGATGTAGTAGCATCCTCCGGATGTTCTCCCGATATAGCATCCGTTTCGGTTGCATCCTCTTCCGGATGTTCATTTCCGGAATACAGGTCATTTGGCTCTGTAACTACAGGCGCATTCGCGATATCGCCGGCAACAGATCCGGTAGCCGTATTCTCCGGGCTTGGAACCATAATTTCCTTGATTACATATTCACAAACATTGTTGCATTTATCATATGCTAACAGCTTGACGTCGTAGCTGCCACGCGCATTATCATGATCCGCAATCTTTACTTCATATTCCCATTTATTTCCGCCAATATTTGTTGCAAAATTTTTCTGCTCCTCATACCAGTTCGCCGGTACGCTTGATTCCTTTCCGGTTGGATATGCCAGACATCCGATATGCTGTATGCCTGTCAGATTGTCATCTGCCTGAAACTGAAGCTTAAATCCATCGCTTGTCATCTCACGAATCTCTACCACTGAAAAGGTTGGCGCTGTTTTATCCATTGTTACCCGAATCTTTTGACAATCCGACATGTTTCCGCTTGTATCATGCGCATAAATATCTGTACAGTATATGCCATCCTCATTTCCGTGATTTGCAATATTTACCGTGTATGTAAACACTCCATTTGCTGACTGGCTGACTTCCTCCCATGTGATATCATCCTGTCCATTTTTCTCTGTCCATGTCGGGAACTGTACTCTTGCAACTGCCACATCATCGGTTGCCGTACACTGCACAGTATAGGAGCTTGCAGTCTGTTCAATGATCTTCACGTCCGTAACCGTCGGCTTCGTTGTATCCGATGGTCTGAAATTCACAATTCCGAATCCCTGCATATAGCTGGATGTGTATAAATTGTAAGAGGTCTGTCGCACACTATCTCGGCAATTGCCCTCTATACAATGCACATATCCCTGTGAAACATACTCGACCATACCCACATGCGAATATCCGCTTCCGAAAAATACGATATCTCCACAATTTGGTACATAAGAGCCTCCGGATGGTTGATATAAGCCTGCATTTTTGAACCATTGTGCCATCGTCGGTACCCATCCGCTTCTCGGATATGCCGCCGGGTCAACGCCGCTGCTCTGAAGCACCCACCATACAAAGTATGCACACCATGCCTGACCATTGCTAACGCCAAGATCTCGCGCATATTTCGTATAATTACCGGAACCGCTGTTTGCTGTGAAATCATCCAGAGACGACCCGGATGCTTTCTCGTGATAACCTACCTGCGAACGTGCCAACGCCACAACATCTTCTCTCTGTCCTGCCTTGGCAATCAATGTTCCGACATTCCCCGTTGTGAATATTGCGACTGTCATACAAACAGCCAGACACTTACTGATAACTTTTTTAAATTTTCTTATTCTCATATAAATGACCTCCTTTATATTGATTTTTTCTTGTTGAGATCATATTAACGCATTCAATAAAAAATTGATTTCGTCTGTAAGTTTTGACAAGTTTCCTGTCATTTTTATTCATTATCCAAGGCAGATAATATTGTCTTCGCTCCCAATATATAACTGACTTCCTGACGGAATCTGGGTTTCCTTACGCTTTTCCAGCATGTATTTTTTGTCAACCAAAATTCCATTTGTTGACAGGTCGCACACACTATATGCGTGCGTCTGACCGTTATACTGAATGGAGCAATGCACACGGCTTACCATATCTCCCTTTAACAAAATGTCACACTGGGAAGCATCTCTTCCAAGCAATACCCGTTGGTTTTTTCGCAATCGTATGATCTTCCCAACCAGATATCCTTTTACTCCGATAATAGCTCCCATATCTTCCTGATTCATCGCCAGACTTCTGGTTACTGTAATTTTTGAATTCGGCATATCTTTTCTCCTCATATGCTATATCCGCAAAGCCCTTTTTAATGCTTATCAAAGGCTGCCTTAACAATCTGATAATATCTGCGACTGATCGGAAGCTCGAAACCTGCACCCCTGACGCACTCCCGCGTCATGCTCTCCATATCCTTCTCCCGAACCATAAAGCTTTGATGTGTGCGGATAAATCCCCGCTCCGTCAGAACAGCTTCCAGGTCTCCCATCTTCGCATAAAACGGGATGTCCTCTTTATCAAGATGTAAAATCAATAATCTTCCGTTGCTTTCTATGTAGTGGATGGAGCTAATCGGCACTCTTCTGTTCTTCCCCCTGGATACTATGTTTAAGCATTCTTCCGATACATTCAGCTCGTCTATATAACGACAAACCTCTTTTCCTAAATCCGTAACGTCCTGCTGCTTCAAAACATAAGAAAACGCTTTATAAACATATCCCTGATATACATGCTGCGTAGACCGGGTTACAAAAATAATATCCACGTCAATCTTATTGTCCCTGATATATTTCGCAACCTGCATACCATCCACCGGCTCCATCATAATATCCAGCAATAAGAGCTCACTATCAAATGTTTGATCCTCGATTGCAGTTATCACCTCCTGACCGGAAGTAAAAACCGCAATCTTAATATCATCATAAGAAAAAAGCACTCTTCCCACAGTGTCACGTATTAAGTCTCTGTCATGTTGCGAATCATCACAAATGCCAATTCTTAACATGTGTGTCTCTCCTTGTTCTTTAGTATCTGTATACCGTTCTTGTCTCGACCTCTGCTATATTTCCACCCTTCGTAACAGCCGTCGTACTCCACCCTGACCAACCGGAAAGCTTTTCGTAATAATAGGTTACAGTCTTGGTACGATAAGTATAATAGGTCGTCGTAGTAGCCTTGGACTCTCTCCATCTCTGAAGCATCCGTTCTCGGGTATTGGTACCTACGGATTTATCCTGCTTCAAACCTTCCCATCCCTGAAATACACCGACATAATACATCTCGACACCTCCATATTCGCCATTCATACCTTCATAATTATATCCCAGCATATATTGCGCAATAAACTCTTCTACCCAACGACAATCATCACCGGAGGTTGCCTGTGTTAAGGTTCTACTAGGAATTGGATATGGTGATCCCGGATTATCCGGCATCGAGGTTTCTGTCCGGCTTACCTTAACCTCCGTATTTGCATCTGCCTGTGGTGGCGAGGTCGTTTCAGCACTCCATGCACTCCAGTTATCCGTTGTTTTTACAAGTGTCCAAC
Source organism: uncultured Bacteroides sp. (assembly GCA_964563955.1). Classification (GTDB taxonomy): domain Bacteria; phylum Bacillota; class Clostridia; order Lachnospirales; family Lachnospiraceae; genus Coprococcus_C. The sequence goes on from CAZLZH010000006.1 coordinate 46,478, forward strand.
CATCTAATTTCGATGTTGATGTTTTCTCCTCTTTTGTTTTATAGCGATATTCTGTATATGTCTCATTGTTGCACACAACCAGATTCACAACTGTATTCTTTGCGACCTTCTCGCCCGCTTCTACTCCCTGGGATAAAACAGTACCACTCGTCTTGCCTTCTGCATGCTGATAGGAGACCGCACCGACGGAAAGCTTTTTGTCCTCCAGACTCTTACGTGCCTGAGCCTCTGTCTGACCGAGCAGATTTGGCACAGCAATCTTTCCGGCTTCCGGATCCGGCTGCACCGGTGCCTCGGTCGTTGTCACAGTGACAACCTCCTCCGGCTTCTCCGTGGTTGTCTGTTCCGCAGTCATCTTTCCTTCTGTTGTCTTTCCTTCCGTCGTCTGTTCCTCCGGTTTTGTTTCCCCGGTTGTGACTACTTCCTGTGTCGTATTCGGATCATAGCTGATGACTGCATCTGGATTCCCCAGACTGATATATATTACAACCACGCTTCCAACCTGTACCTCTTCCCCTGCTGCCACGCTTTGGCGGATAACATGATCCTTTTGTACAGAGTCACTTTCCTCATCCTGAGTCTCTACGACAAGTCCCTGTGCCTGCAACAATGCAATTGCCTCTGTACGACTCTTATATTGCACATCCGGCACATGTACCTTAGCATTTTCTTTCTTTCCAAGACTGATTACTACCCCCACACTTGTTCCTTCTGCTACCTTTTGCTTTGCAGACGGATCCTGAGAGATTACACAGCCCTTCGGAACGGTATTGCTATAGTCTGTACCGGATTTGTACAGATACAGCTTTGCGGTTGCGACTGCACTCTGCGCATCCGACCAGCTCTTTCCGGTTAAGTCCGGTACCTCCGTTTTTTTGCTTTCATCATATCCATCAACACCCTTGGACAGATATATCGTAATCTCTGCGCCGATTTTTATTTCTTCGCCCTCTGCCTGATCCTGCTTTGCCACATGCCCGGGGGCAATCTCACTCTCCATATCCTTGAAGATGATGTCCTTCTCGTCCCATCCCATATCAACCAGCAGGTGAATGATTTCTTCCTTTGACAGACCTACAATATCCGGCATATAGCCTTTTTCATATCCGGCGCTTACGACAAGCTCCATGACGGTATTCTCCTGTACAACTGTTCCGCCCGGAATGTTCTGATTCAGAACCATATCCTCTGCAATTTCATCCGAATTTTGTTTATCAATGATCTGTGTGATAAGCTTTGCGTCATTCACCTTTTTTTCCGCTTCTGCCAGATCATGATTTTCTATACTTGGCGCATAGACATACCCCTCCTTCAGGTCGCCCTTGTTCATATGGAACAGCTCCTGAAATTTAATAACCCCCGTCAGCAATAGCACGATAAACGCTGCAACTGCCGCCGTTGCAACGCCGGATGTGATTTTTAACCAGATTGGCCATTTTCCGATATCCATCTTTTTTATATGTATTTTATTGCGCTTGATATCCTGCTCCGTTGACAGGTCGGCTTCCAACGCATCCATTGTCTGTGTACGATCCTCAATCCGAATATTCAAAGCATTCATGATCGCATTTTCTTTGTTCTTCGGAATCTTTACCCCAAGCTTCGATGGCGGTACCAGCGTATCCTTGCTCCGCCGTTCCATCGCATCCTCGGGAGTCACTCCGGTTATCATCTTGTAAAGTGTTGCTGCACATGCATATACATCTGTCCACGGTCCCTGATCTCCACGACTTCTATACTGCTCCTCCGGTGCATATCCCGGTTTCACAAGCACGGAAAGGCTGCGGCTATGTGTCGTCGTTGCAAATCGTGCGGCGCCAAAGTCGATGATTTTTACCTCTCTTGTTTTGGATATCATAATATTGTCCGGTGATATATCCCGGTGCAGGATTCCCGCCTTATGCACCTCTTTTAATGCTCCAATGACCGGCATCATGATATTCAATGCCTCATCGAGCGGTAATTTGCCCTCCCGCTCCAGCTTCTCTCCTAACGTCTCCCCATCCAAATACTCCATAATGATGTACGCCGTCTGATTCGCCTGAAAGCTGTCATGTATATCCACAATGCCCGGTGTATGCTTGAACTTCGCAAGCCTTCTCGCCTCTTCGACAAACTTAATAATTCCACTTGCAAACTGCTCCTCCTTCTCACCGGAAAATACCGTGACATCCGAGGCTCCCATAGTTCGCGTGGAAAATTCTCCCGGTAAATATTCCTTGATAGCGATTTTTTGATTCAACACAGAATCATATCCGATATAGGTTACGCCAAATCCACCATTGCCAATTACCCGTCCTGCTATATACCGCCCCTGGATGACCGTTCCCGGCATCAGATGATAGGCTTCCTTCGGTGCGCTTCCATCTGCATATCCGCAATACGGACATATCTCATATTTGTCATTGTATGTCTCCATACAACCCATACATAACCTCTCTGCCATAATCAAACACTCCCTTTAATTTTGCTCCTCATACCATTCATCAACGGTTTTTTCTCTTTTGATCACGACCTGATCCCACAAATCTGCACGCATGCTTTGCATACCGATCGTATTCTCCGGATGGAATTGCAATGCATCCAAATAATCATTGATAATTTCCAATTTGCTGTTATTGTCTATGTATACCGTATATGCATCCTTCTGCAATGGTATCGAATGCTTATGAACGAGATGATATGTTTTTTGAGGTCCCTCCTCCAGCATATAACGCAACCATACACGGGCAGCCGCTATTTCATCCCTTTCCGCATCACCACTGATACTATATGCATCCGAAAATTCTCCACACATAGCATCCGTCAGAATCGGACGCATCTCATACAATCCGACTGCATCTTTGTTAAATGCCTGCAATTCCTTGACTGATGCGATATAAAATAGAATTTGTCCATCTGCAAAGCCCTGCATAGCTTTTTCACAGTCAGAATACTTCGTATTTTTCTTTGTATAGTCCGCTACAGCCTGCACGATATCCTTAGCCGGATCATCCAGCACCAGACCCTTGTCATAATAAAACCTTCCTCCCAAGCTGTTTAACATCATGGTCGCATAAGCCGGATCCACATAATAACTCTGAGCTTTTACATCTGAAAAATCAGACATAACATAAGCTGCTGCATCCATATCATCTGACCGTCGCACATAGGCAACCGGAATATTGAATCCAAACGGAACCTCCTTTTCCTTTATCAGAGAACCTTTATATTCCTTTATAAAATAATAATCCGATAAATTGTCCATGCTCTCATAGACCGACTCGACAGATGCAGCTGAGCCTTGGATTTCCTCTGATGCATATTTTGTCTCATACACCGTTGGCATTGTGCCTTCCTGCTTAGCCTCCAGAAGTCTGTCAGCATACTCATCCTCCGGAATCGCTTCCACTTCCACCGTCACGGCAGACTGGTCACTTCGAAACACCTCAGACATGTCCTCCATCATCTGTTTTGCGGAATCCTCATCCTCGTCATCCGAATATGCCACCCATACCGTTATGGTTGCAGCATCCAATACGGGATCCTTACTGGCATAGATTCTCCCCGCTATAACTCCACCAATTGCAAGCAAAAGAACTGTTGCTGCAATTGTAACAATTCGTCTTCGCTTTCTGTGCTTCAATTCGGTTTTCTCATCTAAAACCTTCTTCTCATTTAACAACGCCTTCTTAAATTCCTCTATATTCTGAAAACGAAGCTCTGAATTTAACGACATCCCTTTCATAACCGTGTTACTTATGTAGTCCGGAATTTCCGGTATCAGCTCCTTCGGAGGAATCAAGGTATCCTCGACCACACGATTTGTACTTTCATCCGGCATCTTACCGGTTATACAGCGATACAGCATCGCAGAAAGCGCATAGATATCCGTCCATGGTCCCTGCTTACTCTTCGTCTGATACTGCTCCGGCGGTGCAAATCCCGGTTTTAAAATAATGGATCTTGTAACTTCCTTTTCTGTATTTGAAAGTCTCGCCGCACCAAAATCCAAAACCTTTATTTTATCTCCTCCGCACAGGAACACATTGTCCGGACTGATATCCCGATGAAGAATGGACGCTGCGTGAATCTCCTGCAATGCATCTGCTACCGCAAATACAATCTCCAGAGCAGTCTCAACATCCATATGACCGCCTTCCTGCTCCAAAAATTGCTTCACAGATATTCCATCTAGATATTCCATGACGATATATGCTGTATTATTCTCTTCAAAATGATTTTCAACATGTACGATATTTTTGCTATGACTAAACAGCGCCATCTTTCTGGCTTCTTCCAGAAATCGCTCCAGTTCGGAATAGAATTCCTTCCAGTGCCTGCCATCATACACAATCAGATTCGGATCTCCCGGCACACGCTGTACCATACCGGCAGGATAATACTCCTTGATGGCAACGACCATCTCCAAGGTTGTATCCCATGCCTTATATGTGATTCCAAACCCGCCTGCACCAAGCGTCGTGCCGATCATATAACGGTTTTGTAATACTGTACCCGGATACAAATAAGTTATTTCCTTCGGTGGTGTATTTTCTGCGTATCCACAAAATGGACATATAAACAGGTTGGATTCCTGCCCCTCCGGTATTTCATATGTTTTCATACAATTTAAGCATCTTCTATTCATAGTTTCCCTCTCACACATCATTTCCTAATCGGAATGTATCTCCATTTTTCCCAAGCTGAATCGTTGTACCCGCAGGCAATTCTGTTGGCACATTTTTCTTCATTTGACTGCCACCCTGGATATAGGTTCCATTGCTGGAATAATCCGTTACAACAAACTTATCATTTTCCGCATTGTACGTGATATTACAATGCCGCCTGCTTATTTTTTCTTTGTTAAACACTAACTGACACACTGATGGATCCCGACCAAGAAGAATACCGTCACCCACAAGCACCTCTGCACCTGCATATTCACCGTTGATTCCATATATTCTTGCCGCATTCGGTGCAGGTGCCTCAGCTCTGCCTTCTCGTATTTCTAAAATCAGACCAATCATGGAAACCACGAATCCGACCGCCATGGCTATCATCAAAATCCAAAATCCGATCTGTACAGAACGCTGTAGTAATTTCCTGCAAAATTCACCCAGATAATCAAGCACAGTATTCTTTACAAAGCTTCCAAGCAAATGCTCATAAATACCATAATCATTAAACAGCGACTTCTCAATTGCCTCTATCAATGCATGCTTTGCGATTCCCGGAACTCCAATATAGAGCGCCACGGAGGACGCACAGGAAATAAACGCTGTAGTCATACCGGCAATATATCTCGCCCGATTTTTCAAAAGCCAGATAAATACAATCGTGGCAAGCGCAGATATCCATGACAGTAATAATAAACCTGCCACGAGTCTTTTCAGACTTAAGATATAGTTGTATGTCTGATCCTTTTTAATTCCCATGACATCATCCAACAGCTTTATACCGGATCTTGCTCGAATCAATGTCACGGAATCAGCTTCCTCATCCTCGAATACAGCATCAATATCCGCGATATTTTCAAACGTGGAATTGAATGCCTGTACAACCTCTTTTGTCTCGATTTTTAAATACGGCATAAACATCGTAAGTATCGCTAACAACGAAATAACTGTAATAGCTATACCAAATATCAAATTTCTCTTATTCATACTCTCACTCCTTAACAGACTTGATCATCTACCCATATTGCAATGGCAGAATTATTATCCATATTCGAATTCCTTCCATGTTCCTTTACGATTTCCACCATGCTATCCAGCCATTCATCTACCGTGCTTGATTTTTTCAGGCATTGCAGCATTTCCTTCTCCGTAATCTGCTCCCAAAATCCATCAGAACATAGCAGGAATGCCTGTGCCTTCTGAAGCTGGGCGCCATCCGAAATATCATACGCCCGTCCATTTATCCACGGACTTCCAATCACCCGGAGCAGCCTGCTACGATCCTCATGCCCCCGAATATCTTTTTCTTTGATTTCACCTGTATTCACAAGCATCTGCGGAACGCTGTGATCCAATGTGCGTGTTACTAATTTATTTTTCCGAAAATAATAAAGTCTGGAATCTCCGATATGCCCCCAATATGCATGTTTCTCCTCAAGCAGCAGTGACACCATGGTTGTTTTCATGTCTGCATACTCTCTAAGTTCCTGCTGGGCCGTCGTAATAATATCCTGTGCACAGTCAAAGCATTGGGCTAAAAATTCCTCCCCCTGCTTTTCCTTATAATAATAATCACCCTGAAACATTTCCAGGGAGGTTGTCACTGCCAATTCAGATGCACGTTCTCCATGCCCATGTCCACCAAGACCATCTGCCAGAACAAAAAGATGATTGCCCTCCCATTCCAGCTCTCCGATACTGTCTTCGTTGACCTCCCGGCTCCCGGTCTCCGAATATAATTTATATGTAACCATCCGAATCCTCCTTTACACTTCTGACTCATGCATATCATATCAGATAAAAAACCGATTTTTTCGATGTTGCTATTTTTACATAGTTTTATGTCATTTTTGGTAAACAAATATTGCCACAAAGCCCATTGTATCATATTATTTTTCAAAAAAATTTTTCGTGCAAATTTTACAGTGAAACATGCTGAATTTACATTTACTCCACACTTCTGACGGGAATTTGAGTCCAAAAAAACACGTTATGCCCTGTTTCGCAGGACATAACGTGCTCTTTATTATCTATACAGCTTATTTTTTCTCTATATAGGCTCTTTCGGTAGAACCGGGAGCTTTTCCTCCTTTTCGAACAAGTACGATCTGAATGCCCTCCAGACGCTTTGCAAGACCTGCCGTTCCGGCGGGTTCTCCATTTTTTGCCCAGTCCAGCCATCCAAAGGTCTGTGCATGGACACGGTAATAAATATCATATTGTCGGGAAACCTCACCTGTAAGCACAATTCGTATCGCTTCAAGCCGTTTCGCCTGTCCCTGTGTTCCGGACATCTGTCCGTTGCATGCCCATGTCATTGGATGGATGGGATCTCCCTGCCAGCCATACGTCTGCACATGGGTTGTATATCTTATATTTCCTCCATATGGATTATTCATCAGCTTGATACAGATTCCCTCCAGACGCTTCGCCTGTCCCTGTGTTCCGGACAACTGTCCATTCGCTTTCCATCCCTGCCAGCCATGCGTCTGCACATGGGTACGATACATGACATTGACAGTGTCTGCACCATTGACCACCGGTTTCAGTGCTAATGTCGCATTTCCCCCTACCACCGGAGAACTACCATCCTTTGCGATATATGCCCGATCATTCACAGACACGACGCCATTCAGATTTCTGTCGAAATCTTCTCCTTTCTCGACGACCACTATCTGAATCGCTTCCAAACGCTTTGCATAACCTGCCGTACCCGCAGGCTCACCATTCTTTGCCCAGTTGAGCCATCCATAGCTCTGCGCATGCACACGATAATAAATATCATATCCGACCCATGAATCAAGCTGAATCATAATCGCTTCCATGCGCTTCGCCTCACCCTCTGTTCCGGATATTTCGCCATTAGATGACCATGGCATCCAGCCATATCCCTGTACATGTGTTGTATATTTTACCCCGACATCAAAACCCCTTACTTCAATCTTAATCCCTTCCAGACGTTTTGCCTGACCGGTTGTACCCGATATTGCACCATTCGTCACTTCCTTCTGCCAGCCGTAGGTCTGCACATGGGTACTATATGCCACCTCACAAAGCCTATCAAAATCCCCAGATCTAATCAAAAAATCCTGTATCTGACTGTTTTGCATACGATATTGACTGTAAGGGATGTTCTCTTCCATATATAGTGCTGGATAAAAACAAATCTGTTTCGTCTGACTGTTCCATCCCGGATCCGTTATGGCATTATAGTCGAGTCCGCTTATCTTGGAAAGATCCACCTTCCCTGTACAGTGGTCCAGCCAAATTTGAAACCGTACCAGCGTCTTTGTCTGCGGAATCGTTATCTTCTTTAATTGATCATAATCAATATTCATTCTGATTTCTTTTAATTTCGAACAATTTTGAGCAGAAACTGTTAGGTTATTACCGCCATCTATCATCAATTCCTCCAGATTTACACAGGATGAAAGATCAAGGTTTGTCAAATTGCGGTTTTCCAAACCAGCAATATACAATTTTTTTACATTCGTGCATCCAGACAGATTTAAATTCTTTAACGAGGGACCCCCAACGCTTATATTCGTAATAGCTTTATTTCCACTTAGATTAATTGTTTCATATTCCATTCCTATGCTCACATCTGTCAATTTTGTATAATTACGCAGATCTAAGTTCTTTTGTATCGATTTGCTACCACTAGAAACCGATAATTTTTCAAGCTGTTTGTTGTTGGAAATGTCAATTTCCTCTAGCCCGTTTCCCCATATTTCCAGTTCTTTCAGCTTTGTACATTTTATCAGATTAACATTCTTAAAGTTTCCTCCAACTTTGCATATTTTCATGTTGGGATTCGACGATAAATCCAGTTCCAGTCCTGTGCTTTTATATGCACTATTCCATTCAAGCTCCTCCAACTCCGGATTGTTCGTCAGATCTAATGAAGCAAGACTTCCATCTACTTGTGTGCAAATTAAGGTCTTTAATTTCGTATTATGACTCACATCGAGCCTTGTCAATCCACTGCCACTGCAATCAAGATATATAAGCTCCGGTGCATGACTCAAATCGATAGATTTGGAATTAAGCCACGTGGGATCAATCTCCAATACTTGCAGCTTTTGATTATTACTGATATCCAAATCGAAGGATGTACTGAAATCACAATGAAGCTCTAATAAATTCTCAAACAATTCAATCCCTTTCAGATTCTCCGCTGCGGTATCATTTAGATCAATGACCGTTACCGAATCCGCATTGATGATTCCATCTCCATCCGTATCATATGTTCTCCTCAGATAGTCTCTTAGATACTCGTCCGGAAAATTCGCATAACTAATATATACCTCACCATTACTTAGTCCTCCGGCTGCCTGAGTATGCATGCTCATAGTCCATACTGCAACTATACAAATCCATACGCATATAATTCTGATTCTCTTCATATTGACCTCCTCTTTTCACTAATACGTATATCTTTCTCTTGTCTCCAGCTCATAGATTTCATTTGGATCCCCTGCACCTGCCACCGGTTTTTCTGTCTTCCAATCTGTATAACCCACGACCTGATATGTATAGTACACGGTTTCTGTACGAATTCTGTAATTATATAAGCCTGTATTGGCATCCTGAACCACTTCCATGACTGAATCACTCTCCCAAGGCACTGCCTCCAATCCTACACCTTCTATCCAAGGTCCCCAATCCGAATACTCCTTTCGGGAACTAATCTCTGTTCCATAAGATAAATACTCTGTCGTTTCCACATATGACGTAATCTTGTATCTATATTCAATAGTCTTTGCATTGTTGCACACCGTAAGCCCAACACATGTTCCTTTATATTTTTCACCCCCTACCATTCTGTCTTGATCTAAAACAATTCCCGATTCCGAGCCTGCATCCGATCTATATTTGATATCTACATCCAATCCGACATTGCTCAGCGTACTCTTTGCCTGTGCTTCGGTCATTCCGACCACGTTCGGCACAATTACGATATTGTTGTTTGTGCTCTGCGTCGTATTCGGTTCCTTGTTATCCTCTTTTTTGTTTTGGGACGCCGTAGTCTGCTGCGTATCCTTTTTATCTTCTGTCGTGACAGGCTCCTGGCTATCGTTTGCTTCCGGCTTCTCCTGATTCTCTACCTCGGCATTCCCAAGACTGAGCCAGATCGTCACGATCGTCGTCATATCCACTTCGGTTCCTGCCTCTATACTCTGACGTATAACGTGATCCTTCGCCACACTGCTGCTATCCTCATACTTTATTTCTATTTTCAGCCCGGCTTCAGACAGCAGATCTTCCGCCTCCTGTTTCGTCTTATACTGTACATCCGGCACACGGGTCGTCTGAATACCAAGGCTTACTACCACGCCGATTTCTGTTCCCTCGTTTACCGATGTTCCCGCTGTCACATCCTGTGAGATAATCTGCCCCTTTGGAACTTCATCACTATATTCCGATGCCGTTTTGTAGATATACAGATGTGCATCCTCTATCTCCTGTACGCCTTTTTCCCATGCCTTACCTGCAAGATCCGGCACCTTTGTCCTGCTATCTTCATCATAGTCTTTTATTCCGGAAGAAACCTCCAGATTGACACGATTCCCCTTTTCGATCGCCTCTCCCTCCGAGGGATCCTGTCCTGCGATGTAGCCCGGCGCAATACCACTTTCAATCTCTGCCTCATCCACATACAGCTTCATATCCTCCAAAAGCTGTTCTGCCTCCTTCTTCGCCATTCCACGAAGCTCCGGCATATATACAAGCTCTCCGCCTGCGCTGACAGTCAGCTCCAGCACGGTTCCGGTATCAACTACAATTCCATCTCCTATACTCTGTGACAACACCAGATCCTTCGGTATCATATCCGAATTCTGCTTATCCACAATCTGTGCGATCAGTCCCGCATCCGTTGTCCTTTTTTCTGCATCGGGCAAGGACTCATTGACCACATTCGGCACATACACACTTCCCTCTGTAAGTTCTCCCTTATCAAATATATTAAGCGCTCCTACCGATATGACGCCTGTTACCACTAAAGCTCCAAACAAAACGATAAGAACTGCCGCCATTCCGGATGTAATTTTTACCCATAACGGCCACTTCCCTATATCCATCTTTTTGAGTCTGATCTTATTTCTCTTTATATCCCTCTCTGTCAGCAAATCGCGCTCAAAATCATCTATCGTCTGTGTCCGGTCTTCTATCCTCAGATTCAGCGCGTTCATGATAGCATTTTCCTTATTCTTTGGAAGTTTCGCCCCATGCCTTGACGGCGGCAAAAGTGTATCCTTATTGCTCCTCTCCATGGAATCCTCAGGCGTAACTCCTGTTATCATCCTGTACATGGTAGCTGCACATGCATACACATCCGTCCATGTTCCCTGATCCCCTCTGCTTCGATACTGCTCCTGTGGTGCATATCCGGGCTTCACAATGACGGAAAGACTCCGGCTATGTGTCGTTGTTGCATATCTTGCAGCGCCAAGGTCCAGTAATTTCACCTCTCCGGCATTTGTGATAAAGATATTATCCGGTGAAATATCCCGATGAAGGATTCCTTCCTTATGCACCTCCTTCAATGCCTCTATGATTGGCATCATAATCTTAAGTGCATCTTCAAAAGTCAGCTTATTCTCCCGTTCCAGTTTGTCTTTCAGTGTCTCGCCTTCCAGATATTCCATAATAATATATGCCGTCTTATTCGCAACAAAGCTGTCATATATTCTTACGATGCCCGCATTATCCCTGAACCTTGCCAGTCTCCTTGCCTCATCAACGAATTTACCAATTCCACTCAGAAATTGTTCTTCTCTGTCTCCCGAGAATATCGTAACCTCCTCGGTGCCTGCACATCGGGTCGCAAATTCACTGGGGAGATACTCCTTTATTGCCACCTTTTGCTCAAGGGATGTATTGTAACCAATATAGGTAACACCAAATCCTCCATATCCGATTGCTCGTCCCACTATGTATTTGTCCTCCAGAACACTGCCCGGCATAAGATGATATGCTTCCTTCGGCGCTGTACCCTCGATATACCCACAATGCGGACATACATTATATGCATCTGCATATAACTCCATACAACCCATACATAATTTTTCCATTTTGATCCCTCCTAGTTTGTATTACATTCCGTTTTCACAGGCATATTTCTCTATACTCCTTTTTTCGATTTCATAGTATAATATTTTTTGCTGTTTTTTTAATGATGCATAATTGGTATGGTTTTCGTCAAAATTGGTTTGCTTCAAATCTATGATTGTATGTTTTGATTGTATGTTTTAATATTCGAGAGATATCTTGTTCTACATTTCGCAAACTTTTCACAATTTTTACATTGCCGTCATTTGCAAAATGTGTATAATTATAAAAAAGGAGAGGATTCCATATGGGAAAAAATCAATTTGCACATTTATTAAAATATTATTTGACTCTAAATGGAAAAACACAAACAGATCTCGTTCACGCCCTTGGCTACGACAAATCAACCATATCCGGTTGGTGTTCAGGCGCACGTGTTCCTAAAATAGATACGATTATAGATATAGCTGATTACCTAAATGTAGAGCCCGGCAATTTAATTATAGAAAACGAATATGCCTCTAAGTCCTATCTTGACCCCGAAACAGCAAAAAAGGCGCAGGAAATATTTAAAAACAAGGAGCTTTCTCTTCTAATTGACACTGCAATGGATGCTTCCCCAGAAGATATACAGACAGTTCATACAATGCTCCTTGCTCTTAAACGTAAAGAACGCAAGAACTAATTTATTATTACATATAAAAACCTAATTATGAAGAAGAATAGTATTTTTCGATTGTGGATGTCTGTCAGGTATTGACGGATAGTTCTGATGGTCGTAAGTATTGGAACAAGCTAAAACAACGTCTTTCTGAGGAAGGATTTCAACCGGTGACAAATTGTCACCAGTTGAAAATGAAAGCCGCAGATGGCAAGATGCAAGTCTTACAAACATTTTGACTGCATGATATCTTCATTAAACTTGAACACACCTAAATTGTTAGATGATAAGAAATAGACATCCTGCACTCGGAAAATGTGATATACACTCATCCTCCGACTATTTACAAATAACGCTATTTTCAGAAATACGTAGCTTGGAAAATTGGCTTGGAAATTTTCGCATTCTACCTTTTGGAACTTTTGGAAATTTTTATTATGTGAATACTTGACAAGGTATCTGTATATGATA
>CAZLZH010000007.1:0-57646 GCA_964563955.1 uncultured Bacteroides sp.
TAAAAATTACACGTTTAAAGTATAAGGTTCAATATGTTGATGCAAGCGATACGACCCATGTGTTTACAACGAAGGAATATTCAATTGATAATCCAGCATCAGGTGATTTTGATGCATATGGGCGGGTAATAGAAGTTCCAAGTGCAGCAAGTGCTGACTATCCTTTTTATAAGTATGGATATAAGTATACTAGTCTGAATGGCTCTTCGTTAAGCAGTAATACCACAACAGTAAATACATATGTACCTTTTCAGACAGATACGCTTACAGTTCAAGTTGGATGGACACCGGTTTCAGATCTTAAGCTTACCTATAAAATATGTGAAGATGATATGACAGACACATTGCAGGTAAAGGATACTGCTCCGGCTATATCTGAAACTACATTTACATATGGATCAGAAGTTACGATATCAGGTCTTGCCGGAAATGAAAGTGATTATATTGCTAATGATGCATACTGTTTCACAGGATGGAAAATAGTAGGCGGAGATTCCGATGGTAATGAGATTATACCCGGTACATCTGTGAAAAATGCTACATTAGAATATGGAACTAAAATTGTTCAGACAAACGGAGATAAAAGCAATGATCCAAATGTAATAGGTGTGACTCTGGTCGGACAGTGGGAACAACGAACATTAAGGATGAAATTGGGAGATGGAACGTATGTAAGTACAAATCAATCTGAACCTACAGTGATATCCGGAGAATATGAGACGGCTTTGACGTGTGAGATGACGATAGTGTACAATGGAAATGGGGAGGCAGTGGATAATTGTAGTATTCTTCGAGAAGGTTCATGGCCGGATGGTCTGCTGTATGAGGGAAGAGCAAATACGATTAAGATTTCAGGAACACCTAAAAGCGTTTCAACAGGTGGAACTTATAAGTTTAAAATTGAAGATAATGTAAACAACATAACTCAAAACTTTTATGTGCAATTTGTCATTGAACCAAAAACTATAAAACTGTCAACCTTAACATCGTCTACCGGTGCAGGTTTGACAAGATATTATGATGGTACATCGAATGTGGATGTGAAATCGCCGATTGCTGTTGTAGATAAAGACGGAAACCCAATCACTGATACAGATGGAAATCCGGTTGATGTGAATGTGACATTTACAAGTGCGTCACTTGTCAACGAGGCGCATAATCAGGATCCGAATGTAGGTGAAAAGATTGTTTATTTAACAGGTGTACAGTTACATATACCTTCCGGAAAAGATAATTGCTACAAGCTTGAAACACCGATTACGGATGGAGGAAACATGTATGTAACAGGTGTAGCGGAGATTACAAAAAGACCATTAAAGTATACGATTACCTATCCGGATGATCCGTCAGTTAAATTCGGTATGGATAATCCAAAGCCGACATTGGAATTGCAGAATCCGGGTGATTTGAAAGATCAAGCGTCAATCAATGCGTATAATAGTACCGAGGATCATAAAGCATTCTGGGATCAAATAGGAGTGGATATTAGCAATTGGACATCCGATAGAACACCATATAGTCCGGTTGGGACATATTCAGTGAGACCATTCATTGATACTGATAAGCAATGCAATTATGAGATATATAATAATGATCCACAGGGTAACTTTGCGGTCACCAGAGATGCGATAACACCAAGTATGTATTCAATTCCGGAAAAAGATGAAAATAAAACTGTCATTTATGATGGAATGGAATATTATCCGAGTTATACGATTGTTCCAAATGGAACAGATGGTTATACAAAGGTTCGTATAGTGAGTGATGGAGAAACAAAAGGATCTGATTTGACACCGGATATGAATCGCGAAATAGTTGAGAAGGAAGAGTTTTTGTCAACCGGCAGAATTGAGAAGGATGTTATGTGTGACAGTGAGCATCCGATTCAGTTCCAATTTTTGAATCCGGATACGCATGCGGTTTCAGAAATTTATACCATAACAGGACCGTTTCGTATTGATGCATCAGGACCAGAGTATGTATGTCATACGATTGAAGAAACAGGTCCTGTATATCAATTTGGATTTGGTACTTACAGCGCTTCCAATATGCGTTTGAAGATTGTATATTCCGATAATCAAAGCGGATGTACAAAAATGCATTATTATTTTGCTGACGAGAACGGAGTCGCAAAGGAAGGCATGGAAGTAATAAAAGATATGACGTTATCACAGACAATGGGATCAGATGACCAGATATGCTATGAAGCGGATATTCCGGTGCAGGATGATTCCTATTATGGTCAGATTGTTGTGTGGGTGGAAGATGCCATGGGACATACATCGGATAAGATACGTCTGATTAAGGATACGAGTGATACTCCAAATGGATATTATGAATGGATGGTAGAAAACAATGGACCGGTTGCTGATGAATTGGTAGTCCGGGGAAATGGTGAAACGGCTTATACAGGTAATTGGTATAACAGCTTAGAGGCGTCTATTGTTGCAAAAGATAGTGACAGCGGCCTGATGGATGCAACATGGACGATTGTAATGCCTGACAATACGACAAAAGAAGTTGTTACAGCGGTGAACGGCGAAAATGCAACATTGGATGTAAAAGAACACAATAATACATTTATATATGCAATATCTGGTACAGAAGGTGAAATCTTCGCTCCCGGTGCATACAGCTTTTCTGCAATCGTAAGAGATAATGCAGGTAATCAGGTAGAGGTTGCCCCAAAAGGACCATTTAATTATGACGGAAAGGCACCTGCGCTTACGGTAAGCGATGATACAAACAATTCAAATACTTTCCGGCAGAATGTTGAGATTACAATGCGTGTGTCGGAAAGCGAGAATGAGAGTGGCATCGAGAAGATATGCATTTATAAGGATGCAGAAGGTGGAGAGCAGATCTCGTCATGGTCGGTTGCCGCAAATCAAAACAGATCGTGGACCGGAAGTTATACGATCGATAAAAAGGGAAAATATGTAATTGTTGCTACCGATAAGGCCGGAAATAAGGCGGTACAGGAAGTTGATTATAATAAGATATCTGATGTAAAACCGGATACTCCTGTTATTGAGATTACGAAGGGCGATCGGGGTGAGATCGGTGATACCGGTTGGTATATTCAGGATAAACCGAAGGTAACGATTAAGTCGACTGCACAGACCTCCGATCAGGTTCCGGTTACAACATATTATAAGGTGATTTATAAGGATGCAACCGGAGCTCACGAAGCTGAGAGTAGTTTTACTACAGCGGATCATACATTTAATCTTGACGGACAGGGAGAAGTCATGATTGAAGCGTGGGCGATAAGTGAATCGGGCTGTAGCAGTGTAACGGTATCGCAGGTTGCAAATGTTGATGTTGATGCTCCGGTTGTTGTGATTAAGAATTCATTTGCCGATGTAAGCGGAATTGTTACTGTGAACTTTCAGGTAACAGATTCTGTGAGTGGTGTGGATACAGAGAATGTTTTGGTAAACGGCAGTAAAGTTTCTGTGAAGGAAAAAGATGGTGTTGTGACAGGAAGCTTCAGGGCAGATAAAAGCACAGAATATAGGATTGTGGCTTATGATAAAGCAGGAAATGCATCAACACCGGTTCTGTTTGCACCTTTACAATTAAAAGTGATGCCGGTTACAGCAATTACAAAGACATCAGCACATATGGATGTATTTGTTTTGCAAGGTTCGAACCCGATTGGAACCTGTTATGTGGAATATAAGAAGCAAAATCAATCCGGATATGATACGTTGCTTGTCAATCAGGATGAGACAGATACAGGTCTCTCCATGAGTTGTGACTTTAAACGTCTGAGCGAAGATACAGTGTATGATTATCGTGTCTACGCATCAACAGAAAATGGTGGAGAAGAACGGATTGTAAGCGGAAGCTTCCGGACACTTTCTGATAATCCTTCGACAATGATATATGGTAATGCAACGTATGAACCATCCTTACCGGATGCAGTAAAGGAAAAACCGATTTATGTAAATCTTTACAGCGGAAATATTGCCATTGCAGGAGAGATTGTGACAAGTGCGGACGAACCGCAGTATACATTCAGCGGCGTGGAGGACGGAACCTATCGAATCATTGCTACAAACGGTATGATGTCGAAGGAAACACTCGTTACGGTTGAAGGTGGCATTGTCACGGATCCGGATACATATTCTACAAGCGGCGGAATCAATTTTGAGCTTTCGGGATTGTCAACGAGTGTGGTTCTGGATGATGGTAATATACCGATAGCAGTCGATGGCTTGGATAAGATTTACGATAATGCTTACTATAAAGGTAACGTGACGGATGATGATCTTCGTATCGTGGAAGCGGGCGGAAGAATTGATATCTGCCTGCATGCAAGCTATACAAAGGTCAATGATTTGACAGAAACAGAAAAGGGAATCCTTGTTGACAGACTTGGTTCCCATGCGGAGGTTCTCCGTTACATCAATCTGTATATTGAAAAGAGCGTTTATGACGCAGACGGTTCACTGGAATACACACAGAATCTGCCGCGTCTGTATGAGCCGGTTAGGGTATCCTTCCCGTTAGGAGAACTGGCAGGACAGAGCATTCATGTTGCATCCCTGCATGGTTCCGGAAATAATTATGACTTTAAGAACTGGTCGGATGCAAGCGAAGTAACTTTGACACATGATTATGTCGTCATCACGACAGATCGTTTTTCAACATATGCACTGTATCGTGTGCTGAATCCAAGCACCTATACGGTTGTATGGAAAGACGGCGATGGCAAGGTTATGAAAACGGAGACCGTTGAGGAGGGAAGCTCTGCTACACCGCCTACAGCGACGCCGACAAAGGCAGCTACCAGCAAATACCGATACAAGTTCGAAGGATGGGACCAGGATTACAGCAATGTGACAAAGGATATGGTAATCCTTGCATGGTTTTCCGCGGAAAAGATTGATAATAATAATTCCGGCGGCAACAATGGTAATAACGGTGGTAGTGGTAACAATAATTCGGGTGGCGTAAAGCCGGGAGATTCAACCGGAAATAATTCAGGTACGAATGCGCAGGAGACATCCAAGCAGCCGAATCGATACACGTATTTCGGTTCAACCGGTTCACCGCAGACAGGAGATGCAACACCAATCGTATTGTTCGCTGTTATGCTTGTAATAACCGGAACAGGAATTGTAATTCTTTTAAAAAAGAAAAAAACAGTTTCTAAAAATTAACAGTTATAGTTCTTTGTTTACCGAACATAATAAGAGTAAGACAAACATGTCTTAAAATAGTATGGAGGTAAATGATTATGAAGAACTCAAACTCAACAAGCGTACCAGAGGCTAAGGAAGCAATGAACAGATTCAAGATGGAAGTAGCAAATGAGCTCGGTGTAAACCTCAAGCAGGGTTATAACGGAGATCTTACTTCTCGTGAGTCAGGTTCTATTGGTGGCGAGATGGTTAGACAGATGATCAAAAAGCAGGAACAGCAGATGTCCGGTAAGTAATTTGCTTACAAATAGATATCGCTAAACTGTAAAAAAGGGAGTTTGTTTCTATACTGGTGATAATGCGAAGCATGATTGCATAAGATATAGAAACAAGCTCTTTTTTTGAGCAAATATATAGACGGAAGAAAATCTTTATGCTATAATGCAAAGAATAGTGCTTGTCGCGGAAGAGTAAGCATTACAAGTTAAGGAGGAAAGAAACAAATGAGTTTAGCAGTTGAAAAATTAGACGGAAGCATGGCAAAGTTGACAATCACAGTACCGGCTGAGGAGTTTACAAAGGCAATTGCCTCTGCATACAATAAGCAGAAGAATAAGTTTTCGGTACCTGGTTTTCGTAAGGGAAAAGTACCACAGGCATTTATTGAGAAGATGTATGGTGCTGCCGTGTTTTATGAGGATGCTGCCAATCAGCTTATAAATGAGTATTATCCAAAGGAAATCGAGAATTGTGAGGAGGAGATTACCTCCAATCCGGAAATTGATGTTGAGCAGATTGAAAAGGGTAAGGACTTTATCTTTACTGCACTTGTTGCTTTAAAGCCGGAGATTAAGATTGGCGAGTATAAAGGCGTTGAAATCGAGAAGATTGATACAGAGGTAACGGATGAGGATGTGCAGGCTGAGATTCTGAAGGATCAGAAGGAGAACGGCAGACAGATTACTGTAGATGACAGAGCAGCACAGATGGATGATGAAGTCACAATTAACTTTGAGGGCTTTATGGATGGTGTTGCATTTGAGGGCGGCAAGGGAGAAAATTACAAGTTGACGCTTGGATCTCATTCCTTCATTGATACATTCGAGGATCAGATTGTCGGTAAAAACATCGGAGACAAGTTTGATGTCAATGTAACATTCCCGGAGGATTATCATGTAGATGACCTGGCAGGCAAGCCGGCTGTATTTAAGGTAGAGCTTCTTGCAATTTCCGCTATGGAGCTTCCGGAGCTGGATGATGAGTTTGCAAGCGAGATTTCTTCTTTCGAGACATTTGCAGAGTATAAGGAAGATAAGAAGAAGACACTTCAGGTTAAGAAGGAGGAGCAGGTAACACGTCAGAGACAGTCTAAGGTTGTTGAGAAGATTGCAGAAGCTGCAGAGGTTGAGATTCCGGAGCCGATGATTAAGTACAATCAGGAGAGAATCCTGAATGAGATGTCACAGAGAATGATGTATCAGGGACTTCAGATGGAGCAGTATCTTCAGTTGATGGGTACGACAAAGGAAGAATTTTTAGAGCGTGTAAAACCGGATGCAATTGCGAGAATTAAGACAAGTCTTGTGCTTGAGGCAGTTGCAGAAGCTGAGAATATTGTTGCAAGCGATGAGGATATCGATGCAGAAATTCAGGATATGGCAGCTCAGTATCAGATGAAGCCGGAAGAGTTGAAGGATATGATTGGCGAACAGGAGATGGAAAATATTAAGAAGGATATCGCTTCTAAGAAGGCTCTTGAATTCCTTGGCGCTAATTGTAAGGAAGTCTAAATTGATTTAGGAGATTAGTGGAATGGCGAATCGTTCAGACGATAAAAAAAAGGTAAGATGTTCATTTTGTAATAAATCACAGGAGCAGGTGCGAAAGTTGATTGCAGGACCGAATGTGTATATTTGTGATGAGTGTATTGAGATATGCTCCGAGATTGTACAGGATGAATTTGATAATGAACCTTCAGATTCAGAAATAAATTTGCTGAAGCCAAAGGAGATAAAAGAATTCTTAGATGATTATGTAATCGGACAGGAGCAGGCAAAAAAGGTGCTTTCGGTTGCGGTTTACAATCATTATAAGCGTATTTTGGCAGAGAAGGATTTTGATGTTGAACTGCAAAAGAGCAATATCATTATGATTGGACCGACAGGTTCCGGTAAGACATATCTTGCCCAGACTTTGGCAAAGCTGTTAAATGTGCCGTTTGCCATTGCGGATGCAACAGCACTGACGGAAGCTGGTTATGTCGGCGAGGATGTAGAGAATATACTGCTGAAATTGATTCAGGCAGCAGACTATGATATCGAGCGCGCGCAGAATGGTATTATCTATATTGATGAGATTGATAAGATTACGAAGAAATCTGAGAATGTATCAATCACACGAGATGTATCCGGAGAGGGCGTTCAGCAGGCACTGCTTAAGATTATTGAGGGTACGGTTGCGTCTGTGCCTCCACAGGGCGGAAGAAAGCATCCGCAGCAGGAGTTTATTCAGATTGATACAACCAATATTTTGTTTATATGCGGCGGTGCATTTGAGGGAATGGAAAAGATTATCGAGAACCGTATCGGTAAGAAATCCATAGGCTTTAATGCGGAGATTGCAGACAGAACGCAGGAAAAGGTTGGCGAGATATTAAAGCAGGTATTGCCGGAGGACTTTGTAAAATATGGTCTAATTCCGGAGTTTATCGGCCGTGTTCCGGTCAGCGTTACACTCGATTTGTTGGATGAGGATGCATTGATTCGTATTTTACAGGAGCCGAAGAGTTCCATCTGCAAGCAATACAAGAAGCTGTTTGAGCTTGATGGCGTGGAGCTTACCTTTGATGAGGATGCGCTTCGTGAGATTGCCAAGGAGGCGATGGAGCGTAAGACCGGTGCCAGAGGACTTCGCGCGATTATTGAGAAGGTTATTATGGATCAGATGTACGAGATTCCATCGGATGATACAGTTATCAGTTGTCGGATTACAAAGGCTGTCGTAGAGGGCACAGAAGGACCGATAATTGAACGCTCCGAGGAACCGCGCACGAAGAAGAACGCTGCGCGCAAGCACATCAAACATGAGGATTCAATCGCTTAATATGGTTATTAAATCAGCAGAATTAGAAACAGTATGCGGCATTACGAGTAAATTGCCGCAAAATATGCTCCCGGAGATTGCATTTGCCGGAAAATCAAATGTAGGAAAGTCTTCGTTAATCAATGGTTTATTGAACCGAAAGGCATTGGCGAGGACTTCGGCTTCACCGGGGAAAACCCAGACAATCAACTTTTATAATATCAATCAGATGTTGTATTTTGTGGATTTGCCCGGATACGGTTATGCAAAGGTTTCTCAGGAGATACGTAACAAATGGGGAAAGATGATTGAAAAATATCTGCATACCTCGAAACAGCTCCGTGTCGTATTTTTGTTAGTGGATATCCGGCATGCGCCGGGAAAAAACGATGTGACAATGTATAACTGGATTGTGGCAAATGGCTACGAACCGGTCATTATTGCGACAAAGCTTGACAAAATCAAACGGAGTCAGATAGATAAAAACTTAAAAGTAATACGGGAAAAGCTTGGAGTTTCAAAACAGACAAAAATAATCCCCTTTTCCGCTGTTTCAAAACAAGGAAAAGAGGAGATTTGGAATTTTATTGAGACATCCATAGCTGATTGACAAGATATTCATATATGCCGGAACTTTTGCTTCTCCAATTGTTGCAGATAGTTTCGGCTTGTGATTTTGTAGGGACATCAAATTTTAAATCAATTAAGGTTTCTTTTCGGTCTTTGATGATACACTGAACTGTGTACCAGTTGGAGTCATTGTAATAATAGTCTGCATAAATTTCCGATTCTTTTTTGACATTGATACGCTCGGCTTTCAGGTATACAAGAATATCCTCTTTAATAGCATATGGAAGCCGGTTTTCAAAGTAGGACAGCGCTTCTTCACCGGAGCTTGTGATTTTGTAATGAATCGTATCACGAATCGTGTCTGTCGATATAAACTCATCGTTGATTAACTCGCTCAACGCTTCATGCAGATTGAATACGCTCGTATATTCTTTGCCAACAATAAAACCGGAAATCAGGGAATTTGTCATTGTGTAGTCTGTACGGTCAAGCATATACAGAATCATTAGTTTATATAATAGTAACCCATCCATTACATTTCCTCCGTGTAGAATATGTATCACACCTTTTACTTTACGCTACCTGTTATCAAAAATCAAGGAAAAACAGAAAATAATGGTTTACCTTTTTGAAAGATTATGGTAATATATGATTAATCTTTTTTGTGATACAACGAATTAATTCATAATTCAGTGAGATACCCCGAAGAATGATCTATATTAATAATAAACAAAGTAAGGAACAGAAAAGGAGACTATATGGATTTTGAAAAAATGTCTTTAGCGCAGTTGCGCGAGTATGCGAAGGAAAAAGGAATTCGAAACATTTCGACATTGAAAAAGTCGGAACTTGCGGAATTACTTGCCAATATGGAAAGAATGATGGCAGCCAAGAAAAAGGAAGCAGAGGAAAAGAAGGCGGCCGAGAAAAAGACACAGGAGATGGCAAAGGTTCGTCCGGATACGCGGAAGGCAAACAGACCGAGAAATGCGGCAGAGGATAAAAGTTATCAGGAGATGCGGAATATCGAGCCGGAAAGTGAGGAGTCTGAAGCAGATATTCATGTGTTTGACGGACAGGAATACAATATAAAGCTTGACAGCGGAGACGAAGCAAACGGGATTTTAGAGGTCATGGCAGAGGGGTATGGCTTTATCCGCAGTGCAAATTATTTGCCGGGAGATAAGGATATTTATGTATCACCGGTTCAAATCCGCAAATTTATGCTCAAAAAGGGAGATATCATCGGAGGACCGGTTCGGACAAAGACACAGGGAGAAAAATTCTCCGCGCTCTTGTTTATCCGTCATGTAAATGGAATGCTTCCTTCGGAGGCGGCAAAGAGAAAGCCGTTTGAGGAACTGACACCGATTTTCCCGAATGAGAGAATCCGGCTTGATGAGGACAATGCACCGGTTGCAATTCGAATCGTAGATTTGTTGTCTCCGATTGGTAAAGGACAGAGAGGTATGATTGTCTCCCCGCCAAAGGCAGGTAAGACAACCTTATTAAAAGCAATCGCAAAGAGTATCAGTACACACAACCGGAACATGCATCTGATCGTGCTGTTGATTGATGAGCGTCCGGAGGAAGTAACAGATATCCGGGAATCCATAGAAGGTGAAAATGTGGAGGTTATCTATTCGACATTCGACGAGCTTCCGGAGCACCATAAGCGTGTATCGGAGATGGTAATTGAGCGTGCAAAACGTCTTGTAGAGCATGGACAGGATGTCGTTGTATTGCTTGACAGTATCACAAGATTGGCGCGGGCATACAACCTGACCGTACCGCCAAGTGGAAGAACCTTGTCCGGCGGTCTTGACCCTGCGGCGCTGCATATGCCGAAGCGTTTCTTTGGAGCAGCAAGAAA
This sequence comes from uncultured Bacteroides sp., assembly GCA_964563955.1. Taxonomy (GTDB): domain Bacteria; phylum Bacillota; class Clostridia; order Lachnospirales; family Lachnospiraceae; genus Coprococcus_C. The sequence continues at coordinate 10,678 of CAZLZH010000007.1, forward strand.
TATGCGTGAGGGAGGAAGCCTTACGATTCTTGCAACTGCACTTGTTGAGACGGGAAGCCGTATGGATGATGTCGTATTCGAGGAATTTAAAGGAACCGGTAACATGGAGCTTGTGCTTGACAGAAAGCTTTCGGAAAAGCGTATTTTCCCTGCGATTGATATTGCGAAATCCGGCACAAGACGGGATGACCTGCTTTTGACAGTGGACGAGCAGGAAGCGGTCAACCAGATTCACAAAGCATTGTCATCGGTCAAGGCAGACGAGATGACAGAGGAAATCCTGAAGCTGTTTGTACGTACAAAGAACAATCGGGAGTTTGTCGAGATGGTAAAAAAAGTATTGCCATATGGAAGACGTTGACAAAATAGACGGTTATTCGTAAAAAATATCGAATTTCAGCGTATAAATATACAAAAAGTGCTTGAATAAATAGAAGTGTTATGTTAGAATATCTCTCGTTGTGATATGTTCATTCGGATAAGAATGACGGAAGATAGTCTGTTATGTCAAGCACATAGCAGCAAGTATAATGTAAGAGGTGAAAAATATGAAAGAAGGAATCCATCCAGCGTATTATCAGGCAAAGGTTGTTTGCAACTGTGGTAATGAGTTCGTGACAGGTTCAACAAAGGAAGATATCCATGTTGAGATTTGTTCAAAGTGCCATTCATTCTACACAGGTCAGCAGAAGGCTGCACAGGCTCGTGGCAGAATTGATAAGTTCAACCGTAAGTATGGTGTACAGGCATAATTGAAAAGACATGTACAGGCTTGTTACGAAAGAGTAGCAAGCCTCTTTTCATATTATGAGGTATTAGGCAGGAATGAATATGGGAAGAGTAAATATAGGCGGTCAGGCGGTTATGGAAGGTGTCATGATGAAGAATCAGGACAAATATGCCGTAGCAGTCAGAAAGCCGGATAAAGAAATAGAGGTTCAGGTAAATACGTGCAAGTCTTCCTCCGACCGACCGAAGATATGCAGCGCCCCGATTGTGAGAGGTGTTGTGAATTTTATAGATTCACTGATGATTGGCGTGAAAACCCTGATGTATTCGGCAGAATTTTTCGAGGATGAGGAGGAAACGACGTATACGGCATCTGAGAAAGAATCGGCAGACGCGTCATTTGAGAAAGCCGGAAAGAAGAATCGAAAAGAAAATACGAAAAAATCAGAAGAAAAGCCCGGGAAGAAGGATAAATCCGACGATGCCATGATGGCGGGGACCGTTGCTGTCTCTATTGTGATTGCCGTGGGACTTTTTATGCTGCTTCCGGCATGGATTGCCTCTTTGCTTGATGAGGTGATAACCAATCATATATTGCTCGGTTTAATCGAAGGCGTTATACGTCTGGTGATTTTTTTGGCATATGTTGTAATTATCTCTTGTATGGAGGATATTAAGCGTACTTATATGTATCATGGTGCGGAGCATAAAACGATAAATTGTCTGGAACACGGAAATGACCTGACTGTAGAAAATGTGATGCAGGCGTCAAGGTTTCATAAGCGCTGCGGCACAAGCTTTTTGTTTATTGTCATGATTGTCAGTATTCTCGTATTTATGTGTATTACCGTTGATGCCGTATGGCTTCGTCTTTTGCTTCGGGTGCTGCTTGTTCCGGTCATTGCAGGAATATCTTACGAGTTTATCCGGTATGCAGGTAGAAGCGAGTCATTTGTTGCAAATGCGCTAAGCAAGCCGGGGCTTTTAATTCAGAGACTTACGACGAAGGAGCCGACGGAGGATATGGTGGAGGTTGCGATTGCCTCCGTGGAGGCAGTGCTTGACTGGAGAGCCTATCTGGAAGAGCAAAGACAGGAAGAAACCGGAGATAACAGAGGAAAGCTATGACTTGGCGGGAACTGATAAAAAATGGAATCGCTGCTTTGCAGAAGGCCGGCATTCAGGATACGGAGAGTGATGCGCGGGTGCTTGCGATGCACGTTCTTGGCTGCGGATATTCAGAACTCATTCTCCATATGACGGAGGAGGCAGACGAGACTTGCAGGACGCGGTTTGAGGCGTGCATATCAGAGCGGACGGCGCATAAGCCATGCCAATATATTACCGGCGTGCAGAATTTTATGGGATATGATTTTCGTACGGCACCCGGTGTATTGATACCGAGACCGGAGACGGAAATTCTGGTAGAGCATGCACTGTCAGAAGCGGAAAGATATGGCAAGCATATGAATAAAAAAGATTCGCTTCGGGTGTTGGATTTATGCTGCGGCAGCGGGTGTATCGGAATCAGCTTTGCCTGTATTCGAAGGGAATCCGGTATAACCGGCGATAAGGTGGAGCTTGCGGATATCTCAGATGCTGCAATTGCACTTTCGATGGATAATAATCAACGATTGCAGGCGGGATGCCATATTATTCAGAGTGATTTATTTGCCGGTCTGTATGGGAAATATGATATCATTATATCGAATCCGCCGTATATTCCGACAGATGCCATACCGGAGTTGATGCAGGAGGTGCGTGATTTTGAACCGCATCTTGCATTGGACGGAAAGAAGAACGGACTTTATTTTTATGAAAAAATTATCAGGGAAGCGAGGGAATACCTGTATGAAGACGGAGTATTGTTATTTGAAATCGGATATGATCAGATGGATGACGTTTGGCGATTACTTGTAGAGAACGGGTATACGAATATCAAGGGTTATAAGGATTATGCGGGACATAACCGCGTGGTAACCGGTATCAAACCGGGAAATTAATAACAAACTTGACATGCAGCGTTCGCTTATTTGGCGAAGGACAGTTTTGCATGAGTGGATGCTTGAATATGCAGGAGGATAGGAAAATGTTTGATAAATTAGAGGATTTAGTATTACGTCTTGACGAGCTTCAAAGTGAATTGAGCGATCCAAATGTGGCGAGTAATGCCGAGCGGTTTCGCAGGCTTATGAAGGAGCAGGCAAACCTTGCACCGATTGTAGAAAAATATCAGGAATATAAAGAGGCAAAGCAGACGATTGACGACAGTCTTTCCATGCTTGAGGGAGAAAATGACGAGGAGATGCGGGAGATGCTGAAGGAAGAATTAGCATCCGCAAAGCAGCAGGCAGAGGATTGCGAGAATGCGCTTAAGATTCTGCTTTTGCCAAAGGATCCGAATGATGACAGAAATGTTATCTTAGAGATTCGTGCCGGAGCCGGCGGTGATGAGGCAGCTTTATTTGCAGCAGAGCTTTATCGTATGTATGTACATTATGCCGAGAGCCGACACTGGAAGGTGGAATTGATGGAAGCGGAGGAAATCGGTATCGGAGGCATGAAATCGGTAACCTGTATGGTAACCGGAAGCGGTGCTTATTCGGTATTAAAATATGAGAGCGGCGTGCACCGTGTACAGCGTGTACCGGAGACGGAATCCGGTGGACGTATTCATACAAGTACAGCGAGCGTTGCTGTGCTTCCGGAGGCAGAGGAGGTGGATGAGATTGACATTCCGGAAAAGGATATTCGTATTGATGTTATGCGCGCATCCGGAAATGGCGGACAGTGCGTCAATACAACAGATTCCGCAGTTCGTCTGACCCATATTCCAACCGGAATCGTCATTTACAGTCAGACGGAGAAATCGCAGCTTCAGAATAAGGCAAAGGCGTTTGCCCTGCTTCGTACAAAGCTGCTCGATATTGAGATGCAAAAACGGCACGATGCGGAGGCAGACCTGCGTAAGAGTCAGGTCGGAACCGGCGACCGTTCCGAGAAGATTCGGACGTATAATTTCCCACAGGGACGTGTGACTGACCACAGAATCGGACTTACGTTATACAAGCTGGACAAGATTATGAACGGAGATATTCAGGAAATCATTGATGCCTGTATCGCAGCCGACCAGGCAGCGAAGCTGGGGAAGATGAATGAAGAGTAAAAGCCGTAGATTCAATCATTTTATGAAAAAGACAGAATATTAGTATTGTAAAAAAGTATAATTATGGCATAATTAATCCATTATTAGGAGGTGCTGTTTATGCCACAAATTATTCCAATTAAAGATTTAAAAAATACATCAGAGATTTCTGATATGTGTCACAAGGCAGAGGAGCCTATTTATATTACCAAGAATGGTTATGGCGATATGGTTATTATGAGTATGGAAATTTATGAGTCTACCATGAGACAAATTGCTATGTATAGAGATATTGAAATTTCTGAAAACCAGCTTGAAGCAGGTCAGACAAAAGATGCCAGAACGGCACTCAAGGAAATGAGGATAAAGTATGGGTTATAAATTAGTTATTTCAGAATATGCAGATGAATTGCTTCATAATCTGATATATTATTTACTTTATCGTTTAAAAAATGAGCAGGCTGCAAAACACCTGCTAGATGGCATTGACAGCATTTACGACAGGCTGGAAATAAATCCTTTTCAATTCTGGCTTAGTAGGGATAACTTTTTGGCAAATAAGGGATATCATGAAGCAAGCTATAATGGGACAATGTAATATTAATGAAATTGTGGAATACATATGATACGGATGATGCAGGAATCAGAATTTGATATGGTTTTTTCTTTGATGGAAATGAGTTTTCCGGAGGACGAGCACCGTCCGTATGATGAACAAAAAGCATTGCTTTTAAATAATCGGTATTTCATCTATGTGCTTCCGGACTCAGATGGCAGAGAAATAAAAGCGTTTATCGCAATATGGAAGTTTGAGGATTTTGTATTTGTAGAGCATTTTGCGGTGAATCCAAAGTATCGGAATCAAGGGCTTGGCGCACTTGTTTTAAGGGAAATCAGGGAAATGTCTGCCTCCCGGATTTGTCTGGAGGTGGAATTGCCGGAGACGGAAATTGCCAAGCGGCGGATTGGATTTTATATGCGGAATGGCTTTCGATATCATGATTATGAATATATGCAGCCGCCGATATCCAAAGGCAGACAGGCGATACCGCTTCGAATCATGACGACCGGTGAAAACATATCAAGAGCGAACTTTGATATGTTGAGAGATATACTTTATAAAGAAGTTTATAACCTTGAAAATTGCAATCTCTTATGTTAAAATATAAAAAGCTACTTGTTTTTGCATTTAAAGTAATTATTTTTTTGTAACGGAATAAGGTATACAAAAAGATAGATATAAAGAAAATGAATATGTGCAAAGACAAGAGCTTTTTTTGTTTTTTGATTGCTGTCCTATTTGGACTCTTTCTTTTTATTTGGGATAAAAGAGATTCTTCGATGAATGATTTTTCAATGGATACGCTTCTTAAAACGTCGATTCTCCCTGTGGGACATACGATGTATGTATGGGGAGGCGGATGGAATGAGGAAGATACCGGAGCGGGGGAGGAAGCAGTTTCAATAGGATTATCAAAGCAGTGGGAACGCTTTGCATCCGAACAGACTGCGGATTATGATTATAACAATACCCGCTATCAGATTCATGACGGGCTGGATTGTTCCGGCTATATCGGCTGGCTTGTCTATAATGTGTTTTATAATGTAGATGGGAAAAAAGGATTTGTGATGCCTGCGTCTCGGATGGCACAGGTGTTATCGGATTATGGCTTTGGGATATATGTAAAGGATGATGTCTGGAAACCGGGCGATATATGCAGCATGGATGGCCATGTCTGGATGAGTCTCGGGCAATGTACAGATGGAAGTGTTCTGCTTGTGCATGCGAGCCCGCCGGGTGTCCGGATTTCCGGAACAAGACTTCCGGATAATTCCAAAAGTGAGGCGGTCGTGCTTGCGGAGAGGGTTATGCAGAAATATTATCCGGATTGGTATGAACGTTATCCGGAATGCGGTGTTTCGGATTTTTATCTGACAGATTCTCTGAAGATGCGATGGTATAAAACCGATAGAAGTGATCCGGAGTGTCTGCAGGAAAAAACAGCGGAGGAAATTGTACGATATTTATATGGGGAGTAGCTTATGGGGATGATACATAAGAATTTAAGTTTTCATTACTGTGCATGTATTATATTTGTCATTATTATTGTGACAACAATTATGCGCCGTATGATAAAGGGAAGAGTCAACCGCAGTTTCTTGATTATACTCGGTATCAGCTTTCTTACAGCCGTTTTTGATATATGGGCTGTCACGCTGGATAACCGGCATGGCGTGAGCATAATGGGAAAGGAAATTGCACATACGTGTTATCTTCTCATTCACAGCATTTTGATGCCGGTCTGTATCGTTTATATTCTGAATCTCGTGGATGCATGGCATATGATTCGCCGGAAACGTTATTTGTTTGTTGGATTTTTTGCGCCGATTGTAACAGTTGTAGTCATGCTGCTGTTGAATCCGTTTACACATCTTATGTTTTATATAAATGCGAATCATGACTATACCCGTGGAAGTTTATTTTATATTTTGTATTTTAATGCAGCGGTTTATTTGGGATATGGCATTTTTATACTGTTTTATTTTCGGAATTGGCTTCGACGGCGATACACGGTGTCATTTTTTGTGTTTTGGATCTGCGAGCTTACGGCAGTTGCCATACAGTTAATTCATCCGGAGCTTTTGGTTGAAATGTTTGGAATGGCAGCCGGATTGCTGTTTCTGTCTCTTATGATTCAGCGCCCGGAGGAACAGATTGATACTGTGACAGGTCTGAATAAGATGACAGCCTATATGGATAAGATGCGTCTTGATTTTAGAAATAAGAAGCCGATGCGCATTATCATGCTCAATGTTACTAATTATTCAACGATCCGGGATTTGATCGGATATGAGAAAAATATGGAGGTTGTGGAAAAAATTGCACAGTACCTGAGTACGGTTAATCGTGAACAAAAGCTGGATGCAGATTTGTATTATCTTGAACATGGAAAGTTCCGGCTCGTAGTGGAGGAGCGTTCGTTCGATAAAGTGCGACAGACCGCAGAACTGATTCGGAAGAAGATGACACAGAATATGACAGTCAACCAGATGGCGGTCAACTTTGTGGCGAATATCTGTATTACCGACTGCCCGCAGGACATATCGGATGTGGATACACTTATGGCATTTGGTGATGAGCTTAACAGGATTGTCAGTACAGGAGAAATCATGTGGGCATCGGAACAGTTGAAGCATTCGCATTTTGATATGATGCGGGAAATGGATAACATTATTGAAAATGCACTTGCAAAGAAACGGTTTTCTGTATATTACCAGCCGATTTATTCCGTAAATGAAAAGCGTTTTCATTCGGCGGAGGCTTTGCTTCGGTTAGAGGATGAAAAGTATGGGGTTGTATCTCCGGAGCTGTTTATTCCGGCTGCCGAGCGTAGTGGTGCGATTCATAAAATTGGGGATTATGTGCTGGAGGAAGTATGTAAATTTATATCGAAGGATGTTTACAAGGAGCTGAACCTTGATTATATCGAGGTCAATTTGTCCGTTGTGCAGTGTATGCAGCCGAAGCTTGTGAAGCATGTGATGGATATTTTAGAACGCTATCAGGTGAAACCGGAACAAATTAATCTTGAGATTACAGAGACGGCAGCGTCGATTTCCCAGCAGGTTCTGATGAATAACATTGAAGAATTAACCTCGGCGGGTATTCGGTTTTCTCTTGATGATTTCGGAACCGGATATTCGAATATGCAGAGGGTTGTGACACTTCCGCTTGATATTATAAAGCTTGACAGAACATTTACGGAGGTTCATGATAATCCGAAGCTTGCGATTGTATTGACAAATACGATTCAGATGATAAAAGCTATGAATATGAAGATTGTTGTGGAGGGTGTGGAGACAGAGGATATGGTGCATCTTTTCTCTCGGTTGGAATGTGAGTATATTCAAGGATACTTCTTCTCAAAACCAATGCCACAGGATGAATTCATAAAATTTATTCAGGCATCGTTATGATGCCTGAATTTTTTATATGCACAGACCCGCATATGGAAGTTTTATTGTTTCTTTGATTTTCCTGAGAAATTCCGAAGCGTATCAAAATCAAAAGTATGTCTTACGGACATGGAACCCGGATTTCGACGGACAATGCGGGAAGCGTGTGTATATACCTTTTGCGAAGCAGCTCGCGCTTTGGACGCTTCGATTTTTTCCTGTAATTCCTGTTGGAGCGCTTCCTTGCTTTCTGCAAGCTGTTCTCCCTTTTCCTTGAGATATTCCTGGAATTTCGTTTTATCATCCTCCACAAATGCAAGTACAACATCCAAACGCTTTTGCAGACGCTGTACATCTTCGTTTGCGAGAATCATCTTCTTCAAATCGAATGCCTCCTGTGCGGAAGTGATGACATCCCATATAAAATAAACGGTGAAAATAAGGTCCATGACCATCAGCCAGACTTTAGGCATGGACAGGACAAGGTGTTCTACCGGGGTGTGTATGACACCTGTCAGTAACAGAGAACAACCGCCCCATGCAAGCGAACAGCCAAGACAGATATACCCATTTATATTGAATGGTTCATAGGTGTAGTCCCAGTATTTTACATGGAAGATTTTTTCCATGATATAGCCTGTTACATATTCGAGTAAGGTTGCACCGAGCATGCCGAACAGGAACACTAGCGGATAACTGTCTCGGACCATAATCGTGGACAGCAGAATAATGACAGCTCCAAATCCATAGATTGGTAAAAAGGGACCATGTAAAAATCCGCGGTTTACCCATCGCCTATGCTCTAAAGAAACGTAAATGCTCTCAAAAATCCATCCAATCAGACAGTAAATAATGAAAAAGGCAATCCATTCCCACAGTGTGTATGCCATATTGAAAACTCCTTTGTAAATAATTTGTCAATAATTAATATAAGTATACCATTTGTCAAATCATATAAAAATATACAGCTTTCAATATGTGTCACAATTATTTCCTGAACATAACTGTTATTCAAGCCTCAGCAGACGAAATTCACTATCCGGTATTGTTTGTAATGGCTGGATGTACTATAATTTGATAAAATATGATTTAACAATTAAAAGCGGATAGGAAGATGAATAGATATGTGGATAGCATTTGCATTTGCCTCGGCATTTTTTGCAGGGGTAACAGCAATACTTGCGAAATGCGGTATCAAAAAAACGGATTCTGATGTTGCGACAGCGATTCGGACGATAGTTGTTCTTATATTTTCGTGGCTGATGGTTTGGATAGTCGGGGCGCAGAGCGAAATCAGGTCGATAGACGGAAAAAGCTGGTTGTTCCTTATTTTGTCAGGTTTGGCAACCGGAGCATCGTGGCTCTGCTATTTTAAGGCATTACAGCTTGGGGATGTCAATAAAGTAACGCCGATTGATAAGTCGAGCACCGTCTTGACGATGATTCTCGCAATCATTTTTTTACATGAGGAATTTAATGCGATAAAGCTCATTTCCATATTATTGATTGCTTTTGGAACGTATATGATGATTCAAAAGAAAAAGACGGAGGAGGATAAAAAGCAGAATAAATTATGGTTTATTTATGCAATTTTCTCTGCAATTTTTGCAAGTATCACATCTATATTAAGTAAAGTGGGTATGCAGACGATCCACTCAAATCTCGGAACGGCAATTCGTACGGTCGTTGTGCTTTTGATGGCATGGATGATTGTGTTCATCAGGGGCAAACAGCATACGATAGCAGATATAGACGGAAAAAGCTGGTTATTTCTTATTTTGTCGGGCATGGCGACCGGAGCATCGTGGCTTTGTTATTATAGAGCGTTAAAGCTTGGTCCTGCAAGTCTGGTTGTTTCGATTGACAAGCTGAGTATTGTTGTTACGATTGCTTTTTCCTATATATTTCTGGGAGAGAAGCTTACAAAGAAGGCAGCGCTTGGGCTTGTTCTGGTTGTGGCAGGAACGCTGCTGATGCTGGTATAGAACAGTATTTCATATGAATGATAAGGATAGAACGATAAAGGAGATGGATTATGAAATTTAAAGGAATCAAAAAGAAAGAGGAAGGAAAATTTATCGCTTGTTATGACGTAGAATATGAGACTGTGGACGGACAGAAAAAAATCTACGAGATGATCAGTCGGAACCGGGATATTCAGACATATGAGGAGCTGCATGGAAAACGTGCGGATGCTGTAGTCATTATTGCATTGGATGAAGAGGATGAACGGATTTTGATTGACCGCGAGTTTCGTCTTGCACCGGGCGAGTGGGTTTATAATTTCCCGGCAGGGCTGATTGATCCGGGTGAGACACCGGAGGAGAGTGCAAAGCGTGAGCTTATGGAGGAAACCGGTCTGGAGCTTTATGAGATTACGGATTTTATCGATACGAGCTACAGCGCAGTTGGTTTTTCAAATGAGACAAATGTATGTGTTGTCGGAAAAGCGAGAGGAAGCTTTAAACCGAGCACATCGACATTAGAGGAAATTGAACCGGGCTGGTATACAAAGGAGCAGATTCGAATACTTTTAAAGACAGAGAAGTTTGCAGCGAGAACACAGGCATTCTGCTATGTCTGGAGCAGAACTTAGCATGAGCGGATGTGGTAGAAGGGAGGTATAGGATATGAATATATTGTTAGCCCTAAGCATACCTTTTATTGGAACGACACTTGGAGCAGCGATGGTATTTTTCATGAAGGATAAGATTGCTCCAAAATTGGAAAAGGCATTACTCGGATTTGCATCCGGTGTCATGATTGCAGCTTCGGTGTGGTCGCTTTTGATTCCGTCCATAGAGATGGCAGAGGAGCAGAAAAAAATCGCATGGCTGCCGGCAGCAGTCGGCTTTCTGCTTGGTATGGCATTTTTGTTAGCTTTGGATACAATCATTCCGCATTTGCATCTGCATAGTGAGGAAAGCGAGGGTATCCCATCGAAAGCGAGCAGAACAGCGATGATGCTGTTTGCTGTAACATTACATAATATACCGGAGGGAATGGCGGTCGGTGTGACAATTGCGGGTGCGCTGGCAGGAGATATCGGAATATCCATAACCGGAGCATTTGCTTTATCAATCGGTATCGCGATTCAGAATTTTCCGGAGGGCGCTATCGTGTCCATGCCGTTAAAAAGTGAGCATATGGGAAAGCCGAAGGCTTTTTTGTGCGGAATGATGTCCGGCGCTGTGGAGCCGTTGTTTGGGTTTATCACAATATTGCTTGCGGCGCAGATGACACCGATTCTTCCGTATTTCCTTTCCTTTGCGGCGGGAGCCATGATTTACGTTGTGGTTGAGGAGCTGATTCCGGAAGCGCAGGCAGGAGAGCATACAAATATCGGCACGATTGGAACCGCAATCGGTTTTGTATTGATGATGATTTTAGATGTGGCACTTGGTTAATTGTGTCAAGTTTTTATGATAGGAAAAGTATAGGAGGTAGAGATTATGAAGGTTTTGATGTTAAATGGCAGTGCTCATGCAAATGGTACAACGGCAACTGCACTTTCAGAAGTAGGGAAGGTATTGGAGCAGGAAGGAATTGAGTATGAAATCTTTCAGATAGGCGGTGGCCCGGTGCGGGATTGTATCGGATGCGGACAATGCTCAGAAAACGGATGTGTATTTTCGGACGATGCGGTCAATGCATTTGTGAAGAAGGCAAAGGAGGCAGACGGGTTTGTGTTCGGAACACCGGTCTATTATGCACATCCAAGCGGAAGAGTGCAATCGTTTTTAGACCGTGTATTTTACAGCAGCGGTGCGTCATTTGCGCATAAGCCGGGAGCTGCCGTTGCAGTGGCAAGACGAGGCGGCACGAGTGCATCCTTAGACGTGTTAAACAAATATTTCGGTATTACACAGATGCTTACAGTCGGTTCTACATATTGGAATATGGCTCATGGCCAGAATGGTGATGATGCGATAAAGGATCGAGAGGGTATGCAGACTATGCGCAACCTCGGAAGAAATATGGCGTGGATTTTGAAGTGCATAGAAGCGGGGAAAAAACAGGGACTTTGCGCTCCGCAGGCTGAGCGCACGGAGCGCACGAACTTCATACGGTAGGGGATAAATATTCCAATATTCAAAAAAGAACTTACATGGTATAATATGCACGAGTGCATATTATATTTTTCGCAAAAGCAGCGCAAATATTCATCATCAGTCTGCGACTGACGATATGATATAATGAAATCATATATTGCAATTTATAAATCGGAGGAAATACATGACTATACAAGAAGAAGCAAAGTTTGTGAAGCTGGCGTCTCCCAAGCTTGCCGGGACATCAGGCGAACTGAGAAATCAGGCGCTTTTGGCAATTGCTGTTGCATTGCAGAATAAGAAAGAACAGATATTTGAGGCGAACCGGCAGGACATGGAGCAGGCAGAAAAGGAAGGAATTTCGGCACCTGTATTAAAGCGGTTGAAGTTCGATGAAGGAAAGCTGCGGGATGTTGTAAATGGTATTCAGGATTTGGTACATATGCCGGACCCTCTCTTTCAGACACAGCTTGCAAGACAGCTCGATGAAGGGCTGACACTTTACCGGGAGTCCTGTCCGATTGGTGTAATCGGAGTTATATTTGAGGCAAGACCGGATGCGCTTATACAGATTTCAGCACTTTGTCTTAAGAGCGGGAACTGTGTAATCTTAAAGGGCGGAAGTGAAGCGCTGCGCAGCAATAAATTATTATTTGATACGATTTATGATGCGGTTCGTACTGTCGGCCTGCCGGAGCATTGTATGCTGCAGCTTGAAGCACGTTTGGAGATTACGGAGCTGCTTACCTGTCAGGAGTCCGTCGATTTGCTGATACCGAGAGGCTCAAATGCATTTGTACAGTATATTATGAATCATACAAATATTGCGGTTATGGGCCATGCGGATGGAATTTGCCATATATATGTGGATAAGGATGCCGATTTAAAAAAGGCGATTCCGATTATCCTGGATGCAAAGACGCAATATGTTTCGGCATGTAACACAGTTGAGACATTGCTTGTGCATAAAGAGGTGGCGGAGGCGCTGCTTCCGGCTTTGCATGCGGCACTGAAGGAAAAACAGGTGGAGCTTCGCGGTACTGAAGGGGTCTTACAGTATACGGATTGCGTGAAGGCAGAGGCTGCGGATGATGACACGGAATATCTGGATTATATTTTGTCAGCAAAAATAGTCGATTCAGTGGATGAAGCAATCGATCATATCAATCTGCATGGCTCGCACCACACGGATTGTATTATAACGGAGGAACGCGTAACAGCAGAATATTTTATGCGTATGGTTGATTCGGCAGGGGTATATCAAAATTGTTCGACCCGGTTTGCAGATGGATATCGTTACGGATTCGGGGCCGAGGTCGGTATCAGTACAGGAAAGCTGCATGCGAGGGGTCCTGTGGGGTTAGAAGGACTTTTAAGCTACAAATATAAATTGTTTGGTGACGGACATATTGTCGATGATTATGCAAAAGGGAAAAAACATTTCCACTTCGTCGATCTGTAAACGTAAATGAGGAAAAACAATGTTTGTCGGATTAAGTAAGCAGGTGCTTGCGAAACTGCATATAAAATGTATATTATTGTGCAAATTAACAATTTTATAAGCAGACCATTTGAGAACGCCGGCACTTAGGTGCTGTATGCAGCACCTTATGTGTCCGCTGCGTTCGAAACGAGCGAAAGCGTGTCTGCGATGAAATTGTTAACTTTGTACAATTCGAAGGTACGAAAGGAGAATGTGTATGTTTAAGGCGATATCAGCATTGAAAAAACCGGATGGACCGGAATTAGAACAGCGTCTTGCGAACGCACGGGAGGAGCTTGCAACACTTCAGATTAAGGTGAAAGAGGGGAAGATTCCCGTACTTGTTCTTTTTGAGGGCTATGGCGCCGCTGGAAAGGGCAGTGTCCTCGGAAGAATCATCAAAAATATGGATCCGCGATTCTTTCGTGTTGAGACTATGAACACACCGGATCCGATTGAAAAGCGGAAACCGTTTTTGTATCGGTACATGAAGCGGATTCCGGAAGCCGGTCAATTTGTATTTATGGATGGCGGATGGATGGAAGACATTGTGAAGGACCGTGTCCATCAGCAGCTGGTTGAGGATGCTTTTTATGAAAAAATAACGAGTATTACCCGGTTTGAACGAAGCCTTTCGGATAACGGTTATCTGATCTTGAAATTCTTTTTCCATATTGATGAAAAGGAACAGAAAAAACGAATGGACGAACTGCTCAGTGATGAGAATACTGCATGGCGTGTGTCAGAGGAGGATTTGTGGCAGAACAAAAAGTATAAAAAATTCACAGGCACCTATGAGACGTATATGCGGGCTGCAAATCAAAGCTATGCACCGTGGTATATCGTGGATGCAGGCAGTAAGAAATGGGCAGAACTGCAGATTTTAGAGCAGATGACTGCCAATATTAAGACGGCGCTTACAAACACAAAGCATGCGGTGCCTTTGCTGCAAAATGTTTTCCCGTTAGAGCCAATACCGAAGCTTGCAGATATTCCGCTTGACAAGACGATTACGGATCGTGCGTATAAGGAGGAGCTTGACCGACTTCAGAATCGTTTGAGAGAACTGCATAATGTTATATATAGAAAGAAAATTCCGGTCATCATAGCGTATGAGGGCTGGGATGCTGCGGGCAAAGGCGGCAATATCAAACGAATTGCGGCGGCACTTGACCCGCGTGGATATGAGGTACATCCGATTGCGAGTCCGGAACCTCATGAGAAAAACAGGCATTTTCTGTGGCGTTTCTGGACGAGACTTCCGAAGGATGGTCATGTCGCAATTTTTGACCGTACATGGTATGGCCGTGTTATGGTGGAACGCCTCGAAGGCTTTTGCTCAGAAAATGACTGGCAGAGGGCGTACAATGAGATTAACGAATTTGAAAAGGAGCTTGCCGATTGGGGTGCGGTCGTTGTGAAGTTCTGGGTTCAGATTGATAAAGATACGCAGTTAGAACGGTTCACGCTTCGACAGAACACACCGGAAAAACAGTGGAAGATTACGGATGAGGACTGGAGAAACCGTGAAAAGTGGGATTTGTATGAGACAGCCGTCAATGAGATGCTGCAAAAGACAAATACAACCTATGCACCGTGGCATATACTGGAATCGAATGATAAAAAGTATGCGAGAGTCAAGGCGCTTCGCATCTTGATAGAGGCAATCGAAGAAAAAATAAAATAAAATGGAACTGCATATAGTTATGCAGAGGAGGACAGGATGTTGAGTCTGGTTGAGATATTAAAAGTAATCGTATTAGGAATTGTGGAAGGAATTACGGAGTGGCTGCCAATCAGCAGTACGGGACATATGCTTCTTGTGGATGAATTTATTCAGATCAATGCATCGGATGAATTCAAAGAGATGTTCTTTGTCGTGATTCAGCTTGGCGCAATTCTTGCGGTTGTGTTGTTGTTCTTTGACAGGATGTGGCCGTTTCAGTTAAAGGATAAGTCAAAGCCGGTCTGTGTGAAGGAAACCTTTTCCCTGTGGTTTAAGGTTGTGGTTGCCTGTATACCGGGAGCGGTTGTGACATTGCTGTTTGATGACTTTATAACAGAGCATTTTGAAACGCCGTATGTAATTGCGGCGGCACTTATATTTTACGGTATCTTATTTATTGTCATTGAGCGCTGGAATAAAAAGAGAACGCCAAAAATTGAAAAGCTGGAGGACATCACATACAAAACAGCATTTTTAATCGGTCTGTTTCAGGTGCTTTCCATCATACCGGGTACATCGCGTTCCGGTTCTACGATTATTGGTGCATTGCTGCTTGGAGTATCGAGAGTGGCAGCGGCAGAGTTTACATTTTTCCTTGCCGTTCCGGTTATGCTTGGCTATTCGCTGTTAAAGGTTGTCCGGTTTGGCATTGCACTTACAAGCGCAGAGCTTGCGATATTGATTGTCGGTGTTGTTGTTGCATTTGCTGTTTCTCTGCTTGTGATTAAGTTTTTGATGAGCTACATTAAAAAGCATGATTTTCAGGTGTTTGGAATCTATCGTATTATTTTAGGCATCTGTGTGATTGCTTATTTTGCATTTGCGTAAAGAATGAAGTGGATTTCATATATAAAATAAATATATGTAGGAGGTGTGCATATGGAGCAGCAAAGGAAGCTGTCTGATTTCGTATCAGAGTTGTCATTAGAAGAAAAGGCGAAGCTGGTAAACGGAGCAACTTTTTTTGGAAGCTATGGCATCGACCGGCTCGGCATACCGAGATTACAACTGTTGGACGGTGCAACCGGTATGAATCTGGAGCAGTTGTTTGGCGATATAACGGAATATGAGGATTGGTCCTCCTCTGAGGAACGAAAAACGCTTGACGGAGAGGATGCAAAGCCGGTCAATATGATTGGCAGTACGATGCTTGTACATGTGATTAAGCATTATTTTGAACCGGAGAAGCTGACAGACGATGAATTGGTTCTTTACCGATGGATTAAGAAGCACATGGATGAGCGGCTTCGCAGACAGGATTATGCACCGGGCTGTTATCCGCCGGGAATCCTGCTTGGATGCACATGGAATCCGGATGTGGTACGGAAAGTAGGCGAGGCGCTCGGGCTCGAGTGTTGTCTGTATGGTGTGCATGTTCTGCTCGGACCAAATGTAAATATTCATCGTGACGCCAGAAACGGAAGATTGTTTGAAGGATATTCGGAGGATCCGTGTCTTGTTGCAAAGCTTGCGCCGGAGATGGTAAAGGGAATTCAAAGCTTTGGCGTGTCTGCAACGGTCAAGCATTTTGCAGCGAACAGTCAGGAGACAAACCGTGTCGGTATCAATGAACATATATCAAGGCGTGCTTTGGAGGAGATTTATTTCCCGGGATTCCGCGCATGTGTGCAGGAGGGAAAAACAAAATCCATCATGAACGCCTATAATAAGATTAACGGCCAACCATGTACGGAAAATACATGGCTGCTGCAGGATAAGCTGCGGGATGAGTTTGGGTTTGACGGAATGATTGTGTCGGACTGGGGTGCCGTCAAGCATCCGGCGGAAGCACTTATCTCCGGTACGGATCTTACCATGCCGGGACCCGCCAATCCGGATGCGATAGAGGAGGGCGTAAAGACAGGCGTTATATCTATCGAAAAACTGGATGCGGCATGCAAACGGATTTTGGATGTAACACAATGGATTGGGGAACATTATAAGCGAGATATATTGGATAAATACCCGATTGGCAAGATATGGAATGAGACGGAGCAGGCGGCATATGACGCAGCCTGTGAGGGGATTATCATGCTGAAAAATGAGGGAGCGTGTCCGCTTTCATATGGTACAAGGCTTGCGCTGCTCGGAAGCGGAAGCAGGCAGTTAGAGGAATGTGGTGCCGGCTCTGCAGGAATCGATACAAGCAGACACGGGGATATTCTCGGTGAAATGAACCGGCATTTTAAGGTCGTGCCTTTGGAGGAGGCTGAGTATGCAGTTGTGATTTGCAGTGTGCCGGGTATGGAAGGAAATGACAGAAGGCATTTACTGATACAAGAGGAGGACCGTGTTCTCTTAGAGGATTTGCATGCACAGAATAAATCCGTATTGTTAGTGTTAAACACATGCGGCCCGGTTGAGATGCAGGGCATTGACACGGAAAATGTCAAAGCGGTATTTGCGGTATTCTTGCCGGGCATGGCAGGAGCAAAGGCACTGGCGGATTTGCTTGTCGGTCTTGTAACACCATCCGGTAAGCTGCCGATTACATTTCCGAAGCAGGAAAGGGATATGCCGACCTATTTGAATTTTCCGGGTGATGGCTATGAGGTGACCTACGGCGAAGGGATTTATGTCGGTTACCGCTATTACAATGCAAAGCGTATTGCACCGCAGTACCCGTTTGGATACGGACTGTCGTATACGCAATTTGCATGTGAATTAAAAGCAGTATCCTGTGATGCAAAAAAAGGCAGGGTAAATGTGAATGTTTCCGTAAGGAATACAGGCAATTATGCGGGAAGTGAGGTTGTACAAATCTATATACACGACCCGTACAGCACACTGCCAAAACCGGTAAAGGAATTAAAGGCATTTAAGAAGGTGCATTTAAAGCCGGGAGAGGAAAAGCAGATTGTTCTCACGCTTGAGAAAATGGATTTTGCATCCTTTGATACGGATTTGGATATGTTTACGGTTGAGGATGGATATTACGATATACTCGCTGCAACGTCATCTGCGGATGCGGATGTATTTGGAAGGGAACGAATCTATCTCGATATAGAATCTCCGTACCGGTATTCGGCGGATACACCTGTGAAAGTGATTTACGAGCAAAAGGAACTCCTTGCCTATGCGTACAAGGCGTGGGAGGAGGAAGGCTGGGATACCGGTATTATCGACAATAATTATGAGTATAGCGGACACAGACCTTTGCGGGAGATTATCACGGATTTACCGGAATATATGCGTGGAGAAGAAAAAGTAAAACATTTCGTTGATTGCTTCGAAGCCTATATACGGGGTGTTAAAAAATATTAGATATAAAAAAGGGAGGCTTAAAAATGGCTGTTCTTTCGGATACAGAGCCGAAAAAGGTGTTTCATTATTTTGAGGAAATATGTGGGATTCCACATGGCTCCGGTGATACATGGAAGATAAGTAATTATCTTGTCGCATTTGCAAAGGAGCGGGGATTATCCTGCAGGCAGGATGCGCTTGGCAATGTGATTATAAAAAAGGGCGGAACAAAAGGATATGAAAATGCCCCGGTTGTCATGCTGCAGGGACATATGGATATGGTGTGTGAAAAGGAGAATGGCTGTGATATTGATTTTCAGACACAGGGGCTTACACTTGTAAAGGAAGGAAATGTAATCCATGCAGATGGGACAACGCTCGGAGGCGATGATGGCATTGCGGTTGCATATGCACTGGCAATTCTTGATTCGGATGATATACCGCATCCGCCGCTTGAGGTCGTGATTACAGTTGATGAGGAAATCGGCATGCTTGGAGCTTCCGGTCTTGACACATCGGATCTGCAGGCACAATATATGTTAAATATGGATTCGGAGGATGAAGGTCAACTGCTTGTCGGTTGTGCAGGCGGCGTGACGGCTGTCTGTCATATGCCGGTTGAGAGAATGGATGCAGGCGCGCTTGTAAAAGAGGGTATCGAAAGTCCTGTATATATGCGGCTGAATGTCGAGGGCTTGCAGGGCGGACATTCCGGCATGGAAATCATCAAACAGCGAGGCAATGCGAATAAACTGCTTGGACGAGCTTTAAAGGCAGTTGGTGAAGAGGCAGATATCCGGCTTGTGCAGCTTGACGGCGGCAAAAAGGACAATGCGATTGCAAGACAGGCGTCAGCAGTGCTTTTGACAGATGCAGAAAATCAGGAAACGATAAAGGCGTGTATTGAAAAGCTGCAACAAAATGTTAAAAAAGAATATGCGGTCAGTGATCCGGATATTTGTATATCACTCTGTGCGGTTGAAGCTGTGGATAGGGAGAAGTGCATGACGAAAAAGACCGGTCAGGCAATTGTGGATTTGCTCTTTTTGGTTCCAAACGGTATTCAGCGTATGAGCAACGATATTTCAGGACTTGTGCAGACATCATTAAATCTGGGCGTATTAAATATACAGACCAAAGAGGATAAAACAGAGGAGGTTGTGGCAGGCTTTTCTGTCAGAAGCAGTGTCGGAAGTGAAAAGGATGTATTGACAGCCGAGCTTCGATGTCTGTGTGAATATCTGGGAGGTATTTATACGGAAAGGGGTGCCTATCCGGCATGGGAATATAAAGCAGATTCAAAGCTTCGGGATATTATGGTTTCTACCTATGAGGAATTATACGGAGAAAAGCCGAAGCTGGATGTGATACATGCGGGAGTGGAATGTGGACTGTTCACGGATCGGATGAAAGGGCTTGACTGTGTCTCCTACGGACCGCAGATGTACGATATTCATACGCCGAAGGAGTGTCTGCATATTGACAGTGTCAGACGGACATGGGATTATACACTCGCTGTATTACAAAAGTTAAAATAAAAAAGAGGTAGAAGCTATGGCAAACTGGGAAGCAAATATACGAAAAGTTGTTCCTTATATTCCGGGAGAACAGCCGAAGAAACAAAATGTGATTAAATTAAATACAAATGAAAATCCGTATGAACCATCCCCGCTCGTTCTTTCCAAGCAGATGGAATTAAAAAATCTGCGTTTATATCCGGACCCGGCGGCAACAAAGCTTGTGGATGCGCTTGCAGCTTATCATAATGTAAGTCCAAAGCAGGTGTTTGTCGGTGTCGGAAGCGATGATGTATTGGCAATGTCGTTTATGACATTTTTCAATTCGGAAAAGCCTGTGCTTTTTCCGGATATTACATATTCCTTTTATGATGTGTGGGCGGATATGCTCCGGATTCCTTATGAGAGAAAGCCGCTTGATGAACAATTCCGTATCAAGGCGGAGGATTACTATGGAGAAAACGGAGGCGTGATCTTCCCGAATCCGAATGCACCGACCGGAATTGCGGAACCGGTTTCGTTTGTGTGGGATATCGTGCAGCATAATCCGGATGTCATCGTGATTGTGGATGAGGCGTATGTTGATTTTGGCGGAGAGACTGCCTTGCCGTTATTGGAAGAATTTGACAATCTGTTAGTGGTACGAACCTTTTCAAAGTCGCGTTCAATGGCGGGTCTGCGAATCGGGTATGCAGTCGGAAATGAAAAGCTGATAGCTTATTTAAATGATGTGAAGTATTCCTACAACTCCTACACGATGAATATGACAAGTATTGAATTAGGCGTCTGCTCCGTTCAGGATGATGCATATTTTAAGGAGATGGTCCAAAAGGTAGTAAAAACGAGGAAATGGTTTGCCGAAGAATTGGAAAAGCTTGGGTTTATGGTGCTTCCTTCCTCTGCAAACTTTGTGTTTGCATCACACAAGACAATACCGGCAAAAACTATTTTTGAACAAGCCAGACAACATAATATTCTGGTTCGTTATTTTGAAAAACCGCGTATCGATAATTTTCTTCGGATTAGTATCGGAACGCAGGAGGAAATGAAAAAGTTTGTAGATTTTGTGAAATCTATAATTTAGCTTGCATTTTTTGAAAGTGGAAAATATAATAGTAGATGTCATCAGTCAGGCATGTCCGGCCTGATTTTCCCTACGCGAATGAATTAAAGTATCGATTAAAGGAGAATTTAATGATAGAGCGTAAGGACTTTAAGGAATTCTGCGATGCGGTTTCTGACGGCATCTCTGATTATCTGCTAAATTACAATGTAGAAAAGATTAAATTAGAAACAGTAAAACATAACAACGGCGTATGCCATACGGGTCTTGTAATCGTTTTGTGCGGAGAATCGTTTGCCCCAAGCATATATCTGGAATCATTTTATGAACAGTATATGGCTGGAAAAACACTCGATGATATTTTGCCTGTGATTGCAAAACAGTACCATCAGATTCGGAACAATCTGGAGGAACAGGAAAAATTCTCGGTGGATATCGGGGCGATGGAGCAATGCGTGTTTCTGCGTCTTGTAAATTATGAGAGAAATCGTGAAATATTAGAGGATTGTCCGTATATTCCGTTTCATGATATGGCAATCACATTCCGGTATCTTGTCAGGAAGGATGAAAAGGGAGTTGCATCAGCTCTGATTCATAATGCCATTATGGAACACAGTGGTCTGACTTTGGAACAGATGTACTGTGCGGCCAGAGAGAATACGATGCGTATGTTTCCGCCGTTTGTGGAAAGGCTTGATTGTTTTCTGCGTGAGCGTTTTCCGAATGAGGAGGGCTATCCGGAACAGCCCAATGTTTTTGTTTTATCCAACCAACAGTTTATCTATGGCGCGACCATGATATTGTATAAGGATATACTAGCCGATTTTGCAGAAAAAACAGCATCTGATTTTTATATCATACCGTCAAGTGTGAATGAGGTTTTGCTTTATCTTGCAGATGAGACGGCAGACCGCAGAATGCTCGAAACGACATTGCGGGAAGTAAATGCGTATATGGTTTCAAAAATGGACTTTTTGTCGGATGAAATCTATTTTTATGATAAAAAATTAGGCAGGATTATTACAGAAACGCTTGACGAATAACGAAGGGTGTGCTATGTTTAATAAGCGTTTTTAGGAAAGCGATATTTTTTATTTGGAGGATTTGTCATGACAAAAGGTACAGTAAAGTGGTTTAACAGCCAAAAGGGATTTGGATTCATTACAGATGAGACCGGCAAGGATGTATTTGTACATTATTCAGGTCTTAATATGGAAGGATACAAAAACCTGGAAGAGAACCAGAACGTTGAGTTTGAAGTTGTAAATGGCGAGAAGGGACCATAGGCTACAAACGTAACTGTTATCAAGTAGTGTTAGCTTAATCAAGTAACAGGGTACCTATTTTATAGATTCTGCATGTAATGTTGTATTGAATTTGAATTGGGATTTGTTATATAATTGAGTGAAACAAAAGGGAGTTGCCTTTCGGTAGCTCCTTTTTGGTATTGTTGACAAACAGATTCAAATGACATAGAATAAAGCTGTATGTAAACTATAGGATGAGAGGGTAAAAAATTGGGGGATAGCTTTGTTTCAAGAAAAGACAGAATAATTGCGTCTGCAATCGAAATAATCAGCGAATCCGGACTGGCAGCCCTTACGACAAAAAACCTTGCTTTAAAGGAAAATATGTCTGATGCACTGTTGTACAAATACTTCGGAGGAATCAACGAAGTACTTGTGGAGGTTGTGGAAACCTATGCCAAGTTTGACAAAGGGATTCGTCAGACGGTACAGGCAAAAAAGATATCCAATGTGGATAAGCTGATGGAATATTTTGAAGCATATGCGACCTATTATGACAGCTACTATGCGATTTCTACTTTGATGCTTCAATACGAGGAGCTTCTACATATTGTGGAGACGCGGGAGAAAATGTCATGGTGCATAACAGAGCGACTTGCATTTTTGGAAGGGTTGTTTCAGAAGGCAATTGATGAGAAGGAAATCTCGGATACATTTTCGGCGGCGGTTCTGGCAAATAATGTGACCGGAATGATGATGCTGCATGTGTTAGAGCGAAGAATCTCGTATCATAAGAAATCCTTTAAAGAAGATTTTATGGATAATGTTCATAAATGGATGGACTTACTAAGGATAAAAAAATAAGTATGAAGGTATTGGGAGGCAATTTATGAAGGTTTTGGTAGCAGAAGATGATTTGGCAAGCGGAAAGTTTATGCAGAAGTTACTTTCAAAGTATGGTGAGGTCGTATTGGCGCGGGATGGGATTGCAGCCGTTGATGAATTTGTGAGTGCGGTCAACAGCAATGACAGATTTGATCTTGTATGCATGGATATTATGATGCCGAAGATTGACGGATATAAAGCGCTTGCTTCTATCCGTGATGCAGAGAGAAAGCTTGGAACACCGCGTGACAAGCGATGTAAGGTAATCATGATCAGTGCACTTGATGAAGGGTTTGATTCCAGTTATGCAAGCGACGATTATGAGGAGTATTTGTGCAAACCGATCGATATCATGAAATTTGATAATCTGATTCGGAAGCTGGAGATTATTTAGTAGAATATGGATTTGTTTGATTATATAAGAGAGAAAAATATGGAGAAGGGCGAATCACCGCTTGCAAAGCGTTTACGTCCGACTTCATTAGATGAGATAGTCGGACAGCAGCATATACTTGGAAAGGACAAGTTGCTGTATCGTGTGATACAGGCAGATAAGCTCAGTTCGATTATTTTGTATGGTCCGCCGGGGACGGGAAAAACGACATTGGCGATGGTGATTGCTAACACCACCAGCTCCGTGTTTAAGGAGTTAAACGCTACAACATCAGGAAAGAAGGATATTGAAGCAGTCGTTAAAGAGGCAAAAGATGCACTTGGAATGTATGGGAAGAAAACCATCTTGTTTGTGGATGAGATTCATCGGTTCAACAAGGCGCAGCAGGATTACCTCTTACCGTTTGTAGAGGATGGTACAGTGATATTGATAGGCGCGACAACGGAGAATCCTTATTTCGAGGTCAATTCTGCGTTGATATCGCGCTCGTCTGTTTTTAGGCTTCAACCATTGTCAAAGGAAAATATCGAGACATTAATCCGGAGAGCAGTTACGGATACGGAAAAGGGCATGGGAAGCTATGATGTAGAAATTACGGATGAGGCTGTCAGCTTTTTGGCAGATGTGTCGGAGGGCGATGCAAGACATGCATTAAATGCTGTGGAGCTTGGCGTTTTGTCGACTGAGCGTGATGCCGAAAGCGGAAAGATTATCATAGATTTGTCCGTTGCGGAGGAATGCATTCAGAGAAGGTTTATACGATATGATAAAGATGGGGATAATCATTATGATGTGATATCTGCATTTATCAAAAGTATGCGCGGCTCTGATCCGGATGCAGCGGTTTATTATCTTGCAAAGATGTTATATGGCGGGGAGAGCGTCACATTCATTGCGAGAAGAATTATGATCTGTGCAAGTGAGGATGTCGGAAATGCGGACCCGCAGGCGATTGTCGTTGCAGCCTCCTGTGCACAGGCGGTGGAGCGGGTTGGTATGCCGGAGGCTCAAATCATATTGGCACAGGCGGCAACGTATGTTGCATGTGCCCCAAAGAGTAATTCGGTTATCTGCGCAATCTCCGGAGCTATGGAAGCTGTCAAGGAGGTTGGAAACTGCCAGGTGCCGCCACATCTTCGGGATGCGCATTATTCCGGAGCAAGTGAGCTTGGCGTCGCAGGTTATAAATATGCACATGATTATGAAAATCATTATGTGGAGCAGCAATATCTGCCGGATCAGTTGTTGGGGAGATCATTTTACAATCCGGGGGATATCGGATATGAAAAGCACATACAAGACTGGTTTAAGCATATAAAAAAGAAGTAAGAGGACATGATTATGAAGAAAAAAACAGTTATTATTTTGATTGTTGTATTACTATTGATTGCAGGCGGAGCGACTGCTGTGTACTTTGTGATGCACAACCGGAAAGCTGTCTCGGAGGAGCTTGTCTATGTAACCGAGATTGCCGATTTAAACGGTGGATATAATTTGAATGACAGCCGTTATATGGGAGTTGTGGAGTCACAGGAGGTGAAGGGTGTAAACCGTGACAGTAATAAAACGGTAAAAGAATTGTATGTGAAGGTGGAAGATGAGGTCAAGGAAGGCGATGTGCTGTTTGAGTATGATACCGAGGAGCTGGAATTACAGCTCAGACAGCTTGAGCTGGAGCTTACAAGCATCAACAATAATATTGCAACGATGAATCAGCAGATTGCATCGCTTTCGGAGGAAAAAAAGCAGGTTCCGGCTGAGGAACAGCTGAGTTATACGGCACAGATTCAGAATTTGCAGGCACAGGTAAATCAGGCAAATTATGATGCAAGTGCAAAGCAGCTTGAGATTGACCGCCAGAAGCTGTCTATGGAGAATACGAAGGTCTATGCACCGATGGATGGCATTATCAAGACGATAAATGAGAATAATTCTACAAATCCGGACCAAAGCGGCGGTTATGAGGAAGGATCGAACGGAGATTCGTCGACGGACAATGCGTATATTACAATTATGGCAAAGGGCGATTACCGGATTAAAGCAACTGCAAGCGAAATGAATGTCAGAAGTATGATTGAGGGACAGAGTATGATTATCCGTTCCCGTGTCGATAATTCCAGTTGGAGCGGAACGATTTCAAAAATTGATCTGGAGCATCCGGAGAGTAATAATAACGACTATTATTACAGTTCCGGAACGACGGCTACCCAATATCCGTTTTATGTCAGCCTTGACAGTGTGGATGGTTTGATGCTGGGGCAGCATGTGTATGTGGAGGTTGATTATGGACAGGGTCTTACAAAAGAAGGACTCTGGCTGGATGAATTTTATATTATGCAGGAGGAAAGCGGTGCGTATGTATGGGCAGAGAATGCGGATGGCAGAATCGAAAAGCGCATAGTGGAGCTTGGAGAGTATGATGAAAACATGATGCGTTATGAGATTTTGTCCGGACTTGCAGAGTCAGATTACATTGCTTATCCGGAGGAACGGATTCATGACGGCATGAAGACAACGCATAATTTCGAGGATATTGTAGTCGATGACAGTATCAATGATGGTGGAATGATAGATGACGGTATGTACGACGACGGAATGTACGATGACGGAATGTACGATGACGGCATGTACGATGACGGAATGACGGATGACGGAAGTATACCGGAGGATTCTGTGGATGGTTCCGTCGATGAAGTAATTCCGGAGGATACACCGATAGCCGTACCATATGTAGAGGACGGAGATATAAATGAAACCTCGGATGTAGACACAGATGGCGAGGTGGTTCAGTAGTGTTACTCGAATTGAAAAATATATATAAAAATTATATGCAGGGAACGATGGAGGTACCTGTATTAAAGGATATCAATCTCTCGATTGCTGAAGGTGAGTATGTGGCAATTATGGGACCATCCGGTTCCGGAAAATCAACACTTATGAACATAATCGGATGTATCGATAAGGCAACCTCGGGCACCTATACGTTGGATGGTGTTGGGATTGATGCGTGTAAGGATAAGGAATTGTCAATTGTTCGAAACAAGAAAATTGGATTCGTATTTCAGAATTTTAATCTTTTGCCGAGGCAGAGTGCACTGGATAATGTTGCACTTCCGCTTCAATATGCAAAGGTGCCGCTAAAAAAAAGAAAGGAACGGGCGAGACAGATGCTGGAAATGGTTGACTTGTCAGACCGTATGACATTCAAGCCGACACAGCTTTCGGGCGGGCAAAAGCAGAGAGTTGCAATTGCGCGTGCGATGGTGGCAAATCCGAAGATTCTGCTTGCAGATGAGCCGACCGGTGCACTTGATTCCAAATCCGGTCAGCAGGTTATGGAATTGTTTGATACGCTTCATAAACAGGGTGTCACGATTATTATGATTACCCACTCGGATGAGATTGCATCTTATGCTGACCGTATCGTAAAAATTATTGATGGCGAATTGACAGAGGAGCATGTGGAAAAGAGTGACATGCTTGGACAGCCTTCCGTGGAGTCGGAGACAATTGCGGAGCTTGTGAAAGCGGGAGGTGATGATTCGCATGAGTAAATGGAAGAAGATTGTGCTGATTTTGATAGCATGTGCAGTTGTCATAACCGGTGTATATTTTGTGTTGCATAAATTAAAACAAAAAAATCAAAACAGTAAGACGGTAGATGTCTATCCGGTTGCTGATGTCGGATATGATGCATCTATGATGTGGGACAGCAGTACGTTGAGCGGAAATGTTAACGTCAATTCCGAGCAGAGAGTGTACGTTGGGACAACGCAGAAGGTTGCGGAGATTAAAGTAGCGGAAGGACAGAGTGTAAAGGCAGGGGATGTTTTACTTGTCTATGATACAACCGCAAACAATTTACAGTTGGAATTAAAACGTTCGGAGCTTGAGCTTTCCCGTGTGGCAATCATCGATGCAAAGCGTGAATTGGAGAAGTTAAAGGCGACGACTCCATTGGAGGATATTCCGACGACAGAAGCGCCAACGACGGAGGCACCGACAACAGAGGCGCCGGTTACGAATCCTGCAACCGGAACCGATGCGACGACGCAGACACCGACAACAGAGGCACCAACAACGGAAGAGCCTGCTCCGGATGTTCCGGATATCCCGGAGGATCTGCCGCCGACGCGGAAGGAATTGGAGCAGCAGATTGCAAGTAAGGAACAGGAGATAAAATCCATGCAGACGCAATATGAGATTGCGCAGGTAACACTTCAGATGGAGGAGCTTCAAAATGAGACAGGAGAGGTTCTTGCAAATTTTGATGGCATTGTAAAGACTGTATCGACGGAGGATGAGGCGGCTGCAAGTGGGGAACCGATTATGGTCATCAGCGCAGCGGATGGATATGTGGTAGAATCACAGATTGGAGAGCTTGCGCTTGCAAGTGTGCATATAGGAGATACAGTATCCATGTACTGTTATGATACCGGTATGGATTATGAGGGCACGATTACGGAGATTTCGACATTTCCAATCGAACAGGATGGTTATTATTATGGTTCGAAGCTTGAGAGCTATTATTCGATGAAGATTGCGCTTTCCGATACCGGAGGTGTCAGTCAGAATATGTACATGGAGATCACCTTGAACAGTGGTACAGAAGATACAACAGGCGGCTTTTATCTTTCCAAAGCTTTTATGAAGCAGGAAGCATCCAATTATTATGTTATGAAGGATGTGGACGGTAAATTGGAAAAAACCTATATCAAGGTTGCCAACAAACAGTCAGGAGATGCGGTTTTGGTTGTCGGAGGCATCAGCATGGGAGACTATATTGCATTTCCGTATCTTGAGGAGGCAGTGGAAGGAACGAGAACGGTTCAAAAGACTGTGGATGAGTTGTATAATTATTAAAAGAAAGGGAGTTCCATACGATGTTAGAAAATATACGGATGTCCTTTCAGGGCATATGGGCACACAAGATGCGGTCACTTCTTACCATGCTTGGAATTATCATAGGTATTGCGGCAATTATTGCGATTGTTTCAACGATTAAGGGCACGAGTGAACAGATAAAAAAAGATCTGGTCGGTTCCGGAAATAATATTGTAGATGTAAAGCTGTATCAGGGTGATTGGACATATGTTTCCGGGGATTCACAGACACCGGAGAATATTCCGATGATCACGGATGATATCAAGGACGAGATTCTTGCAGTTGACGAGGTAACTGCGGTATCCGCCTATCGCTATGGTGCTTTGTATGAGGGCATCAATAGCGGAAATACAAGCCTTTCCAATGCGCCTGTATATGGTGTAGACAAAGAATATTTTGATGTTATGGGATATACTGTGCAGAGCGGAAGAATGTTTGCGGACGCTGATTGGGATAACTATCGAAAATGTGTCATATTAGATACGGTAGCAGCCAATACGCTGTTTGCCGGAGAAAATGCAATCGGAAACACCCTGGAGATTAAAGGGGAACCGTTTGTGATAGTCGGTGTTGTAGAGCAGCTTGACAGCTTTACGCCGAAGATATCAAATCTGGATGACTGGTATACGTATTATTATGATACATCCTCCGGCCAGGTGTTTATACCGGATGTAGACTGGCCGATGGTCTTTGCATTTGACGAGCCGTATTATGTAGTAGTCAAATCGTCAGGAACGGAAGCTATGACAAGTGCGGGAAAGAAGACGGAGGATATCTTAAACAGTTATATGCCATCCTCGGAAAGTGCTGAAGGAATGGAATCAGATGGAATGGAAACCGGAGATATGGGCACATCCTTCAAATATAAGAGTGAGGATTTGCTGGAAACTGCAAAGGCAATGCAGGAAATCAGCAATTCGACGAGGCAGCAGTTGATTTGGATTGCAAGTATTTCTCTGTTAGTAGGTGGAATCGGCGTTATGAATATTATGCTCGTTTCTGTCACAGAGCGTACGCGTGAAATCGGACTTAAAAAGGCACTCGGTGCTAAGAAGTCTGTCATTTTGTCGCAGTTTTTGACTGAGGCAGCCGTGTTGACAAGTCTTGGTGGAATTGTCGGTGTTGGCGCAGGAGTCGGACTTGCATATCTGATTTCAGATATTGCATCGGTTCCGGTTGCAATCAGCGGACCTGCAATTGCGGTATCGGTCGTATTTTCTATGGTGATCGGGATTGTGTTCGGGTTTATACCATCCGTGAAGGCGGCAAACTTAAATCCGATCGATGCCCTCCGCTATGAATGACGAGGTGCCATGTGGAGCGAAGCGCCACATTTAGGATGGCACCGAGGAACTGCCGCCGAACGACGTGAGGGGGCGACACCCGACGGGGTGCCATGTGGAGCGAAGCGCCACATTTAGGATGGCACCGAGGAACTGCCGCCGAACGACGTGAGGGGGCGACACCCGACGAGGTGCCATGTGGAGCGAAGCGCCACCCGAGAGGAGCAAAGGTATGGATGAAAAACATGAAACCTATGAGCAGACAATCCGCAAGCGTCCGGTCATGAAAGCTATGGCATGGGTCGGGATTGTAATCATTATCGGATTAATCATTGCAACACTTGTGACAGGAATAATGGGAAGCACCTTATTTATGCCGTTTCTGGCACTGACGATTTTAGTTCCGATTCTGATTTATGTCATTTTGTGGGTCGGAAAGGTACTGCGCAACCATATAAATAAACAGTCTTGAAAAAATAGGACGAGTTTGCTATACTGTTTACGATTTTTAACGAAAGGAAAACACGAAAAATGAGCTTATTAACAAATTGGCGTGAGCATGCATATAATGTAGACGACAGAACTCCGGAGGGAAAGGAATTCTGGCTTGATTATTTCCAGAGAGAAAAGGCAATCTATGAGCAGATTTTGGAGAACCCGAAAGATATTGTCAGCGGTACAGTCAAGGAGCTG
Organism: uncultured Bacteroides sp.; assembly: GCA_964563955.1. Classification (GTDB taxonomy): domain Bacteria; phylum Bacillota; class Clostridia; order Lachnospirales; family Lachnospiraceae; genus Coprococcus_C. Next base: position 40,979 of record CAZLZH010000007.1, read on the forward strand.
GCTGAGAAATTCAATATGAGCATCGAGCTTATGACCGGATTTTTGGATGGCATCGAGGAGAGCTTGATTGTTCCGAATAATATCGATGAAATCGAAGAGGATACGAAGGTTGCTTTGGGATTTGATCCGGAGAAGCTTTATATGAATATGGTGGATTGCAATGCAGAATGGCTTTATACACTTCCGCAGTGGGATAAGATTCTCACACCGGAGAGAAGAAAAGAGCTTTACAAGATTCAGAAATCCTCCAAGACGATTGTAAAGCCGCCAAAGGTAGGACGTAACGATCCTTGCCCATGTGGAAGCGGAAAGAAGTATAAGAAGTGTTGTGGTGCAAATGCATAAAAGAAATGAAGGTCAGTCGCAGGCGATATGTCATGTGGACGGACCTATGATGGTAATTGCGGGTCCGGGCTCCGGGAAGACAACTGTGATTACAAAACGAGTCAAGTATCTGATTGAATCTGCGGGTGTAAAGCCCGCAGATATTCTTGTTATTACCTTTACGCGGGCGGCTGCCGGAGAGATGGAGCGCCGGTTTCGAAAGCTTGTCAGCGGAAAGGAATATCCTGTTCGATTTGGAACATTTCATTCTGTTTTTTATTGGATTATTAAAACTGCATATGGAAATTCCGGCATTCATGTGATGAAGGAGGAAGAAAAGCGTAAGCTTGTTGAACGTATTCTTTCTTCTATGGGACTTAGCTTTGAGAACAAAGAGGATATTGTGAACAGTATCCTGTCACAAATCAGCCTTGTGAAATGTGATATGATGGATATTGAGAGCTATTACAGCCGGGATATGTCGGAGGATGGCTTTCGTGAATTATATAAAAGGCTTGATGGTGAATTAAAGCGAAGACAGATGATTGATTTTGACGACATGATGGTTATGTGCTATGAGCTGCTTGTGAATCGTCCGGACATATTGGAACGGTGCCGGACATTGTTTCCATACATTCTGGTGGATGAGTTTCAGGACAGCAACCGGATTCAATATGAGATATTCAAGCTGCTTGCAAATCCAAGACAAAATGCATTTGTAGTCGGGGATGACGACCAGTCTGTGTATGGCTTCCGTGGTGCAAGACCGGAGATTATGCAGCAGTTTCGGAAGGATTTTCCAAATACAAAGCTTGTTTATCTGGGAGAGAATTACCGCTCGGATTATAAGATTGTGCAGGCATCTGTGCAGGTAATCAATCACAATAAGATTCGATTTGAAAAAGCATTGCATGCATATTCCAAGGAACCGGGAACCGTGCAGTTACATGTCATGAAAAACGAAGCGGATGAAAATGAAAGCATCGTGGAACAGATTCGTGGTTATTATCATGCAGGTATGCCGTATGAAGAACAGGCAGTTTTATACAGAACAAACCTGCAGCCACGGCGGCTTGCGTATAAGCTCGAACAATATAATATTCCTTATACAGTCAGTGATGTGATTCCAAATTTGTTCGGGCATTTTGCTGTCCGCTATATGCTGGACTATATGCATATTGCGGCAGGGGATTTATCGAGAGAACGATTTTTACATATCATGAACCGTCCGGTTCGATATATCAGCCGGGACGTATTATTGGAAGATCCGGTTGATTTTGATAAGCTTTGTTTTCGTTTGCGGGATAAGGATTATGTGCTTGAAAATCTGGAAAAGCTGATTGCAGACATCGGGCTGCTTCGGAAGCTGCGGCCGCTTCCGGCATGCAACTTTATCCGTAATTTTATCGGATATGATACATATCTGAAATCCTATGCCGAACAGTATGGGATTGATGTGAATGATCTATATGATGTTTTGGATGAATTTGCATATATGATAACAGACATGGAAAGCTATGGAGAGCTTTTTGAATACATAGATACCTATACGGCAGGTCTTGCCGCGCAGCAGGAGAAAAAACGGGAGAAAAGACAGGATGCGCCGGGTGTCCGCCTTTTGACGATGCACAGTGCGAAGGGCTTGGAATTTGACACGGTGTATATATTGGATGCGGTGGAGAATTTTACGCCTCATAAGAAGGCAAAGACGGCAGCGGAGCTTGAGGAGGAACGGCGGATGTTTTATGTCGCGATGACAAGAGCAAGACATAATCTGCATATTTATATGCCGAATATGATTGCGGGTAAGCCTCGTGACAAGAGCAGATTTGTGGAGGAGATTGCATGGGAAAAATAAAAAGGCATATCTTAACATACGTCATTTGCATTTTGACAATGTTTTCTTTTTGTGCCTGCGGAGAGGAGCCGGAGAAATCACAGGATGTCACCTTGAATATCGAGGATACGACGCTTACGCTTTCTGTCGATGAAATGGCGGGTACCCATCCGCTTCAGATTCCGGAATTTCATTCGGAGGTGGAAAGTGAGGTTGTTCCTGCATTAAATCAGGATATCACGGATTTGCTGATGCCGCTTTATGAGCAGGATGAAGAAGAAAAGGAGCCGCAGATTGTCACGGAACTTTATGACAATGCGCGCTATCTTCAGGCAGTTGTACAGTATGTGGAGTATCCCTTAGTCGGAGGAAACGGGGATGTGATAACCTACAATTACGACCGGATCTATGACAAGCGTGTGACGCTCACTGATGCACTTATCTTATGTCAGACAACATTGGATGATGTGAGACAGAATGTGATTGATAGTTTTTTGCAGTCGGAAAAAGCAAGTGAAAAGGAAACAGCCATCTACGGTGTCACAGTAGATGGCTTTGTATTGGATGAAAAAGATGTCTGTACCTTTTTTGGAAATATTGATTTGTGCTTCGGAAGCGATACACCGTGGTCGTATGTGTATGCTTATGATTATTCGTCGGGTGTCGTCACGGTATATGATTTACAGTGATGAAATGGTTACATTTCCTCGTAGGCTTCATTGTCTAAAAGCTCGTCAAAGGCATCGGCAGCCATTTCATATTCCTCGTCGGATTCAATCTGGCCAAGCTCGATATTGTCGTTACCTTTATCCGTGTAGCGGTATAAAAATACTTCGTCCTCCTCATAGCCTTCAACGACTTTGTCCGGAAGAAGAGCAATGTAGTCCTGCCCGTTTGCCGGAAAGATGGCGATGACATCACAGCGAAGCTCGGTTCCGTCATCCAGAACCATATCCACATAATCATCCTGCAATTCATCATTCGGTTGCTTCTTTTCATTTTCCATAGAATAACTCCTTTTCTAATATTGGTATTTGCGAAACGAAATATATGGATACACATTTTTTCGCTTCACAATCTCCCAAATTTTACATTTTTGATGTTGCAAATTAAAATGTCTTGTCTATAATAGTTTAAGGGAAAAAGAGCGTATGGTCAAGAACGTGTTACCGGAAAGAGAGCATATATGAAACAGATTTTACGATATTTTAAAAATTACAAATGGAAGGCGGTTTTAGCCCCCCTTTTTAAGATGCTTGAAGCATGCTTTGAATTGCTTGTTCCGATTGTCATGGCGGCGATTATTGACAACGGTATTGCAAACAATGACAAGCCGTATATTTATAAGATGGCGCTTGTGATGGTAGGACTCGGAATCATCGGGCTTGTCTGCTCAATTACGGCGCAGTATTTTTCGGCGAAGACGGCGATGGGAATCGGAAAAGAGCTGCGCAGGGATTTGTTCCGCCATATTGAGACACTTTCCTATACGGAAATTGACCGGCTTGGAAGTGCGACATTGATTACGCGCATGACGAGCGATGTCAATCAGGTACAGACCGGTATCAATATGTTTTTGCGCCTGTTTATGCGTTCCCCATTTATAGTGTTTGGCGCAACGATTATGGCGTTTACAGTTGATGCAAAGGCGGCGCGCGTGTTCTTTGTGACGCTTCCGGTTTTGATTGTAATCGTGTTCGGAATTATGCTGCTTTCGATTCCCCTCTATAAAAAAGTACAGAATCGGCTGGATACGGTAACCTTAAAATCCCGGGAAAATTTGTCTGGTGTTCGTATTATACGCGCATTTAATCAGGAGAAAAAAGAAAAAACAGAATTTGCGGAGGCAACAGATGCTTTGACAAGGGATCAGCTTTTTGTCGGAAAAATTTCGTCGTTTTTAAATCCGCTTACCTATGCGGTCATCAATCTGTCGATTGTCGCAATCATCTGGAAGGGTGCCGGTCGTGTGGATGCCGGTGCGTTGGAACAGGGCGGCGTATATGCTCTTTATAATTATATGTCACAGATTCTGATCGAGCTTGTAAAGCTTGCGAATCTGATTATTACCGAGACAAAGGCAGTTGCGTGTGCAAATCGTCTCGGTGTGATTTTTGAGACGACAAGCAGTCAGCAATATAAAAATACAAAGGTATCGGCAAAGCAGGGGATGCCGAAGGTCGAGTTTCTGAACGCAGGGCTCACATATGCGGATGCAAAGGCAAGCTCGATCGAGGGCGTGAATCTGAGTGTGAATCGTGGTGAGACGATCGGGATTATCGGTGGTACAGGCTCCGGTAAGTCAACACTTGTCAATCTGATTCCGCGTTTTTATGACTGTACGGAGGGAACAGTTTTGCTAGACGGTGTGGACGTGCGTGACTATCCAAAGGAACAGCTCATTGAAAAAATCGGTGTTGTGCCGCAAAAGGCAGTCCTGTTTTCCGGAACGATTGCAGATAATATGCGGTTTGGAAAAAAGGATGCGACGGAAGAAGAGATTGAGGCTGCACTTGCCATTGCACAGGCGGATGGATTTGTGCATGAAAAGGACGGCGGAATCCTGTTTGCACTGAATCAGGGAGGCAAGAATTTGTCCGGCGGACAAAAACAGCGTCTTACGATTGCCCGCGCACTCGTTAAAAAACCGGAGATACTGATATTGGATGACAGCTCCTCCGCACTGGATTACGCAACCGATGCGGCGCTCAGAAAAGCAATCAAGGAAGAAACGGATAACACGACGGTATTTCTTGTGACGCAGCGGGCATCCTCGATTATGTATGCGGATAAAATCGTTGTGTTGGATGATGGAAAGGTTGTCGGTATCGGAACGCATGAGGAACTGCTTAAAACATGTGAGGTCTATCAGGAAATTTACACATCTCAGAATCGGGAGGTGAGGGCAAATGGCTAAGAAGACATTGCGTGGATTTGATAAACAGGTATTAAAGAGGGTGTTACTGCATATCAAACGATATCGCTTCCGTGTGATTTTGTCATTTGTATGCGCAATGATTACGGTAGCATCCACATTGTATGCGCCGATACTGGTCGGAAATGCAATCGACTGTATTGTCGGAAAGGGAAATGTCGATTTTGACAAGATGAGGGACATCTTTTTCACATTTCTGATGATTACGGTTATTACGGTATTGTCGCAATGGTTTATGAATGTAATCAACAATAACATCACCTATTCGGTTGTGCGCGATATTCGGATTGAGGTGTTTAATCATATGGAGGAACTTCCGCTTTCTTATATCGATTCGCATAAGCATGGCGATATTGTAAGCCGTATCGTTTCGGATATCGATCAGTTTGCGGATGGACTGTTGATGGGATTCACACAGCTTTTCAGCGGAATTGTGACGATTGTCGGAACACTCGTGTTTATGATGACGGTCAATGTACCGATTGCGCTGATTGTTGTTATTTTGACACCGCTTTCATTGTTTGTCGCATCGTTTATTGCGAAAAGAACCTATCATCTGTTCCATAAGCAGTCGGAGACCCGTGGGGAGATGACGGCATTGGTGGATGAGATGGTTGGAGAACAGAAGGTTGTGCAGGCGTTTGGATATGAGGATGATGCGTTAGAACGGTTTTCTGAAATCAACGAGCAGCTGGAAACGGACAGCATGTCTGCTACATTTTATTCCTCGCTTGTCAATCCGTGTACGAGATTTGTAAATAATCTTGTCTACGCGGCAGTCGGAATCATCGGTGCATTGAGTGTAATCAAAACAGGATTTACCGTCGGACAGCTTACATGCTTTTTAAGCTACGCCAATCAATATACAAAACCATTTAATGAGATTTCCAATGTCATAACGGAGCTGCAAAATGCCATGGCGTGTGCAGGTCGTGTGTTTGAACTGCTGGATGAGCCTGCACAGGTGGAAGAACCGGCAGATGTAAAGGTATTGCAGGAGGCAGAGGGAGCAATCGGAATCTCCCATGTTGATTTTTCTTATACGAAGGAAAAGCCGCTTATCACAGATCTGAATTTGTCTGTCAAGCCGGGTATGCGCGTGGCGATTGTCGGCCCGACCGGCTGCGGCAAGAGTACGCTTATCAATTTGCTTATGCGTTTTTATGATGTGGATAAGGGCGCCATCACAGTGGATGGAACGGATGTCCGTCAGTTGACGCGGGACAGCCTGCGGCAAAACTACGGAATGGTATTGCAGGAGACATGGTTAAAGTCGGGGACGATTCGGGAGAATATTGCTTACGGAAAACCGGATGCGACAGATGCGGAGATTGAGGATGCAGCCAGACTTGCCCATGCACACAGCTTTATTCGGCGTCTGCCGGATGGTTATGATACGATTATTGCGGAGGATGGAGGAAATCTGTCACAGGGACAAAAGCAGCTTTTGTGTATCACCCGTGTGATGCTGTTGCTGCCGCCGATGCTTATATTGGATGAGGCAACCTCGTCGATTGATACCAGAACCGAGATTCGAATCCAGAAAGCATTCCATCGCATGATGGAGGGCAGAACGAGCTTTATCGTTGCACATCGTCTTTCGACGATTCGTGAGGCGGATGTTATATTGGTTATGAAGGACGGAAATATCATTGAGAAGGGAAATCATGAGCAGCTTATGACGATGAACGGATTTTACACAAATCTGTATAATTCGCAGTTTGCGCATTAAACGAAAACTTGACAAAACCGGCCTTGCATGACATATTGATTACATGACCGGAGGATAGAAATACAGGGGAACAAAAAGCAGGAGGCAAGCATGAAAATTTTTAATACTCTGACAAGAAGAAAAGATGAGTTTCAACCGATAAACGATGGAAAGGTAGGAATTTATGTATGCGGTCCGACCGTATATGATTATATTCATATCGGAAATGCAAGACCGATGATCGTGTTTGACACGCTACGCCGTTATTTTGAATATAAGGGCTACGAGGTAAATTATGTGTCAAACTTTACGGATGTCGATGATAAGATTATCCGCCGTGCCAATGAGGAGGGGGTTGACGCGTCTGTTATCTCTGAACGCTATATCGAGGAATGTAAGAAGGATATGGCAGCGTTGAATGTAAAGGAGGCTACCACACATCCGAAGGCAACGGAGGAGATACCGGATATGATTGCCATGGTGGAGACTCTGATTGAAAAGGGATATGCCTATGAGGTAAACGGAACCGTATATTTCCGGACAAGACGATTTTCGGATTATGGAAAGCTGTCGAAGAAAAATCTGGATGATCTGCGCGCGGGAAATCGTGAGCTGCTTGTATCAGGCGAGGATGAGAAGGAGGACCCGCTTGATTTTGTACTCTGGAAGCCGAAAAAGGAGGGCGAACCGTCCTGGCCGTCCCCGTGGGGAGACGGAAGACCGGGCTGGCATCTGGAGTGTTCGGTCATGTCCAAAAAATATATCGGGGATGTCATTGATATTCATGCCGGCGGCGAGGATTTAATCTTCCCGCATCATGAAAATGAGATAGCACAGAGTGAAGCAGCAAATGATAAGGAATTTTCACGCTACTGGATGCACAACGGATTTCTTCGGATTAACAATGAGAAGATGTCGAAGTCGCTTGGCAATTTCTTCACTGTGCGCGAAATCGGAGAAAAATACGATTTACAGGTTATCCGTTTCTTTATGCTGTCGGCACACTACAGAAGTCCGCTGAATTTCTCGGCAGAGCTTGTGGAAAGCTCGAAAAACGGACTTGACCGTATCCGGACGGCTGCGGCTCATGTGGAGGAGGCTGTGGAAAAGAGCACCGAGGCTTCAATGCGACCGGAGGAAACAGAAAAAAATGCAGAGATTAAAAACTATGTGAAGCGGTTTGAGGATGCGATGGAGGATGATTTAAATACTGCGGATGCCATTTCCGTTGTGTTTGAGCTGGTAAAGTTTGCAAATACAAATGTGAAGGTCGGCGAGAGCAGCAGAAAATTTGCACAGAGCATCTACAATACTTTAAAGCAGCTTCTTGATATATTAGGTATTGATATAAAGGAGGAAGCGATTCTGCTTGATGACGAGATTGAGCAGTTGATTGCAGAGCGTCAGGTAGCCAGAAAGGAAAAGAATTTTGCAAGGGCGGATGAGATTCGGAATCTGCTCACGGAAAAGGGAATCATTCTGGAGGATACAAGAGAAGGAGTACGATGGAAGAGAGCATAAAAAACGGGAAATCGGATATTTATCAGTATTCTCCCCTTGCACTTGCGTATATGGGCGACAGTATATTGGATCTGCTTGTAAAAAAGCATTTTGTCCTGCATTCCAATATGCAGACACACAAGTATCATATCGAGGTCAGCAAAATTGTAAGGGCAGTGAATCAGGCGGCGTTTGCAGATTCCATATTGGATGAGCTGAAAGAGGATGAGATGGATGTGTATAAGCGCGGCAGAAATACAAATACACATTCAAAGGCAAAGAATGCGACGATGAGTGAGTATCGGAAGGCAACCGGACTGGAAGCGTTGTATGGCTATCTGTATCTGACAGGAGATGTCGAGCGGTTGCAATACTTTGTGGATAAAATGATTGCGCAGTATCTTGCAAATAAAGAAAATTAGAGGAATTAGGTAAAAATATGGATGATAAGGAAAAACAGCAGCATAGAGAACAGGACGAGGATTCCCATTTGATTGAAGGAAGAAATGCTGTATTGGAGGCATTTCGCGCAGGTAAGACGGTCGATAAGCTCTATATTCAGGAGGGCTTGCATGATGGAACAATCAGCACGATTTTGCGTGATGCAAAAAAACGGGATGTGATTGTGAACTTTGTGAGCCGGGAAAAGCTTGACCAGATGTCAAGGGATAAAAAGCATCAGGGCGTGATGGCGATTACCGCTGCATTTGCGTATTCCACGCTAGAGGAGATACTTGCAAGGGCAGAGGAAAAGGGAGAGTCTCCGTTTTTGTTTATTTTAGACGAGATTGAGGATCCGCACAATCTGGGTGCGATTATACGAACCGCGAATCTCTGTGGTGCACATGGTGTTATCATTCCGAGACGTCGTGCGGCAGGTCTTACGGCAACGGCTGTCAAAGCGTCTGCCGGTGCAATTTATTATACACCGGTTGCAAAGGTTACAAATATTTCAAAGACGATTGCAGAGCTTAAAGAAAAGGGCATGTGGTTTGCCTGTGCGGATATGGATGGAGAACTGATGTACCGGACGAATCTGACCGGTTCAATCGGTCTTGTTATAGGAAATGAGGGAAGCGGTGTGAGCCGTCTTGTGAAGGAGTCGTGTGATTATGTTGTCTCGATTCCGATGAAGGGGGATATCGATTCTCTGAATGCCTCGGTTGCGGCAGGTGTGCTTGCGTATGAGGTCGTTCGCCAGAGAATGCAGTAGACATAATGATGGAAACAGATTTTAACAGATTGGATGACAATGAAATAATCAGCCGGATACGCCGGGATGATGAAGAGGCGATGGAGTATATGCTGAAGAAATACGGATTTCTTGTAAAGCGTGAGGTTCGTACCGTTTACCTGATTGGTGCGGAGACGGAGGATTTGACGCAGGAGGGCATGATTGGTCTGTATAAGGCAGTTCGTGATTTCCAGATGGACAAGGGTGCTGTGTTTTCGACATTTGCCACGTTATGCGTAAGACGGCAGATTAAAAATGCAATTACAAATTCGAACCGTAAAAAGCATGCACCGCTAAATACATATGTATCGCTGTATGTAAATGCGGAGGATCCGGATAATGCCATGCTTGAGGAACGCCTGATATCTGACAAGCAGGAGGATCCGGAGAAGCTCGTTATAGCGAGGGAACAGCAGAAGTATCTGCATGAGCGGATTGAGCGGGAGCTGAGCAGGCTGGAAAAGCAGGTGCTTGAACTGTATTTGCAGGGACTTTCCTACGAGGCAATCGCCACGCAGCTTGGAAAGAGCGAGAAAGCAGTTGATAATGCGTTGCAGAGGATTCGCGGAAAGCTGTCGCAGAAATGAAGATAAGTGAATGATGTATGAATAAAAGACCGGAAGATGAAAAAACAACATCTTCCGGTTTTTCTACGACTGAAAAATGTAACTAGATACAAAAATCAGTCCTTAAATTGCAAAATTACTTGAGCATAACACGAATATATGTTATTTTAGAACTGAAAAATGCAACCTGTTGCAAAAATCTTTCCTAAAGGAGCACATAAATATGGAAATTAAACGTGAATACTATCTAGATAAACTTATAAAAAGGCAAAATAATGGATTGATAAAAGTCATAACAGGTATTAGAAGATGCGGTAAATCTTATCTGTTAAATACACTTTTTTATAATTATTTGATACAAAGTGGTGTTGATAAAGAACATATCATTCGTTTTGCATTCGATTCTGCGGATGATCTTTACCTTATTGGTGAAAGTCTAATCAGTATTGAGAAGGAAAAACGAGGCGTAAATCCGGAGTTGTTTATGGAGTATATTCGTTCTCAAACATCCGGTGAAGGTAAATACTATCTGCTTTTAGATGAAGTGCAATTGCTTGACTGTTTTGAATCGGTTTTGAATGGGTACTTGCGTAAGGATAATATGGATGTGTATGTTACCGGAAGAAATGCAAAATTTTTGTCAAAGGATATTATTACTGAGTTTGCCGGACGTGGTGATGAAATTCATATGTATCCTTTAAGTTTTGCTGAATTTATGTCTGTATATAAGGGAGATAAATATGAAGGTCTGTCAGAGTATATGCTTTATGGCGGAATACCACTTGTAGTTTTGAGAGAAGGAGCAGATGAAAAGGCGGCTATATTACAGAATCTGTTTGATGAAATCTATATTACGGACATACTTAAGAAAAACAGAGTTAGGAATCAAGGAGAACTGGAAGATTTATTAAATATTCTTTCTTCTGCAATTGGTTCGCTTACGAATCCGGAGAAACTGAAAAACACATTTAAGACCGTTAAAAAATCAAATATTACAGCAAAGACCATCAAGAAATATTTAGATTACTTTGAAGATTCTTTTTTGATAGAGTCTGCGCAGAGATATGATATTAAGGGTAAGGCATATATTGAAACTCCAAAGAAATATTATTTTTCAGATTTGGGACTTCGCAATGCTCGAATAAATTTCCGACAGCTTGAACAGACACATTCTATGGAAAATGTGATTTATAATGAACTTCGTATGCGAGGATATAGTGTAGATGTGGGTGTTGTGCCAATTACAGAGAAGGATAAAGCTGGAAAAGTGGTTCGAAAAGCTTTGGAAGTGGATTTTGTGTGCAACATTGGTTCGGCAAGATATTATATCCAGTCGGCATATTCACTTCCTGATGAAGAAAAGAAAAATCAGGAGATACGGCCATTTAAAAAGATAGATGATTCTTTTAAGAAAATTGTAGTGACGAAAGATATAGTTCCAACTCATTACGATGAGAATGGAATTTTAATAGTGAATATTTATGATTTTTTGCTTAGTCCGGGAAGCTTGTGATGCGGTCAGTCATGTATCGGTGGCAACACAGGAAAATCAGGCGGGAATGGAATGGAATGCCTTGCGAATATTGTGGGAAATTGAATGAAGTCGTGCAGGGATAAACATTTTTCCTTGACAGAAAAGCAGAAATACAGTATTATCTCATTTGTTCCTTAATGAAAGAGAACAAGCTGATATAGCACAGTCGGTAGTGCGTCGCATTGGTAGTGCGGAGGTCACGGGTTCGATTCCCGTTATCAGCTTTTTTTTATTTGTCAAAAAAAATACTGTACAACACAATATATTGTGCTATACTTATATCTGTATAACTATGTATCGTTATTCGAACTTTGTAATAGATGAAATAGATTGAAAAAGGTGTGGTGCAATGAACAAAAGACGATGGATATATATCCTAGAAGTAATCTGTATGGTAATTATGCTGCTTCAGGCTTCGCCGGCTGTGCGGGTATCGGCGGCGACAGAGGGCTCAATTAAAGCGGGAACGACCAATGTGTATTTTCGAGAGACACCCGGCGGAACGCCGATTAAGGATAAGAATGGAAATACAATCTTTCTGAACGGCGGTCAGGCACTCACGATTCAGGATACATCGAATTCGAGCTGGTATAAGGTATCACTCACATACAACGGTGCAACCTATACAGGCTATGTATCGTCTACCTATGTATCGGTGGGAGGTCAGCAGACACCTTCTACACCGAGTAATGATGCGGAATTTGAAGCGAAGCTCACGGCACAGGGATTTCCGGACAGCTACAAACCGTACCTGCGGGCGATTCATGCGAAATATCCGACGTGGGAGTTCAAAGCAGTTCATACAGGCGTTGATTGGAATACATTACTTGCAAATGAGGTATCAAAGTCGGGACAGGTCAAGAATCTAATCTATGGTACAAGCTCCTATCCACATTATAACTGGCGTTCAACTACAGTCGGATACAATATTTCGACAGACACATGGAGCTCCTATGACGGAACGACATGGTTTGCGGCTTCGGACGAGCTGGTTGCTTATTATATGGATCCGAGGACGTATATGTATGAGAATTATATATTTGCGTTTGAAAGCCTTTCCTATCAGGCGGGAGTTCAAAATGAGACCGGTGTGGAGGCAATCTTAAAGGGTACCTTTATGTATCAGACAAAGCCGGCGGGTGAGAGCAGGACATACGCGCAGATTATCATGGAGGCAGCGAAACAGTCCGGAGTAAGCCCCTATCATATCGCAAGCCGGATCAAGCTTGAGATGGGTTCTACAATCGGTACGGCATGCTCCGGTACGAATTCTACATATCCGGGTATCTATAATTTTTATAATATCGGTGCATACAATACGCCGAACGGAAATGCTGCGGTCAAGGGCCTGCAGTGGGCTGCCGGCTCCGGTTCCTATGGCAGACCATGGAATACAGTTGCAAAATCGATTATCGGTGGTGCACAGTTTTTGGGTGCATCGTACATAAATGTCGGACAAAATACACTTTATACACAAAAGTTTAATGTCACAAATAAGAGCTGCCTGTTCAGCCATCAGTATATGGGCAACATTCAGTCACCTGCGACAGAATGTCTGACAAATTATAATGCATATAAAAACAATAATCTGCTGAATTCATCTATGGTGTTTGAAATCCCGGTCTACACAAACCTGCCGGCACAGGCGGTTTCCAAACCGGCGGATTCCGGCAATCCAAATAATTGGTTGAAGACACTTTCCATTCAGGGCTACAGTCTGACACCATCCTATGCGATTAATAACACGACGGATTATTCCCTGATTGTGTCTTCGTCTGTAGATAAGATAACGATTTCCGCAACACCGGTCAATAAAAATGCAAGGGTCAGCGGAACCGGTACAATCAGTTTGAATCAGGGAACAAATGTGATAAACCTTGTTGTGACTGCACAGAGCGGCTCGACAAGGACCTATAAGCTTACCGTAGTCCGGGGCAGCGCATCGAATACGCCGACGACACCGGCATCATCTTCGCGTGGTGACCTGAACGGAGACGGAAAGATAACGGCACTTGATATCGTTAAGGTACAGCGTATTATTGTCGGACTGGATGGTCTTGACAGTAATGTGCTTGCGGTTGCAGATATCAATAAGGATGGAAAAGTAACTGCGCTGGATATCGTAAAGATTCAACGGCATATCGTAGGACTTGAGACTATAAACTAGGAGGAAGGACATGAAAAAGATATTGAAACGTGGTTTTGCCATTGTTATAGCATTTTTGTTATGTTTACATATAGGAAGTATTGATGCGAAGGCGGCCAATGTTGTAATTGCACTGAGTGCCGGAAGCGTCAGTGTAGGCGGAAATGTTACGGCTACCATATCTGTGAGCGGCTCGGATATTTCGGCATATACGATTTACGTATCCTATAATTCGAGTGTGTTGCAATACAATTCGGCAAGCGGCAGTGCAATTGTAAATGGCGGAGGCGGTACGGTTACAATCAGCGGAACATCCGCCGGCTCGGTATCTATTTCCTTTACGGCGATTGCAAACGGCAGTGCGAGCATTACAACGAGCGGAAGCGATGTTTATGATATAAACGGAAATGTGCTCTCAATCTCTCATGCGGGTGTTACGGTGGATGTATCGACACCGAGTGCAACAACGGAGAGCGGGAATACAACAACAGAAAGCAATGAGACGACAGAGACAACGGAGGAGGACGATCGTTCCTCGAACTGTAATCTGGCAAGTCTTCAGGTGTCTCCGGGAACCTTGTCTCCTGCATTTTCGGCGGACAGGACGTCTTATTCACTGGAGGTTGATAAGGATGTTACAAGTATTGTTGTAAGTGCATCGGCAGAAGATGCAAAAGCAACGACAAGTGTTTCCGGTGCAAATTCGATTCAACCGGGTAGAAATACGGTAAACATTACAGTTACAGCGGAGAATGGTGCGGTAAAGGTATACAGCATACAGGTACAGGCGGGCGAGGATATCGGCGATGCCGCTGTTACAATCGACGGTGTGGAATATTCCTTTGTGACGAGTGAAGAGAATCTTGAGATACCGGAAGGTTTTACATCCACAACGGCAAAATACAAGGAATGGGAGGTTCTCGCATTTGAATCTCCGAATAAAAAGGTTACGGCGGTTTGTCTTGTAGATGAAACAGGAGAACAGAAATGGTTTTTGATGGATGCAGAGAAGGATGTATTTTCTCCGTATCAGGAATATTCTTCTAAGTATAACCGCTATATCATTACAGAGGTACCGGATGGTGTTTCGGTGCCGGAAGGATTTACAGAAACAACACTTAAGATTGGACAGGAACAGGTAACTGCTTATCAGTCGGATGCAATCGACGATAAGGATATGTATCTTCTCTATGCAATTAATCTCGAAGGGGAAGAGGGCTTTTACGAATATGATGCAAAGGAAGAATCGTTTTTGCGTTATGTTCCGATGATTGTATCAGAGGAAGTGATTGTTCCGGCAACCCCAACGGTTGCAACTCCGAGTGAGCCTGTACAGCCGGAAAAAACAGAGCCTTTCTGGAAAAATCCGATTGTAATCGGTATTATGGCTGCAATCGGTGTTGTGATGATTCTGCTTATTGTATGCGTGATTATATTTGGAAACCGCATTGGAAAACAAAACAGAGAGCTTTCGGATGCGGAGGATATGATAGAGCAGCTTGCAAATGCAAACCGAAGTGTCAATCCGGAACTGCTTGCGACACTCGGTATCGATCACGCGGATGAGCCGGAAGAGGAAAAAAGGAAAAAGAAGAAAGATAAAAAGACAAAAGAAGATGACTCGGATGTAAAATCGGATGAGAAGCAGCCAAAACAGAATGTGAAGAAGTCTGAGACTACAGAAAAAACAAAATCCGAGGTTCCTATCATATCAGCGGATGTGGATGCACTTGTGGAGGAAGTGAATCGGGATTTCCAAAACAGGATGTTGAGCGGCGAGAATTATGTTAAAAAGTCGGACAAAGAAAAAGCACATGAAGACTATGAAAAACGTTCCATGGAAATCAACAATCATATTATGACAAATTATGATATGAAGAAGGATAGTGTGTTTGCAGATGATGATAAAAAAGAATAGATAAAAAATTAAAAAATTCCCGGCTGTGTCTTGCAGCCGGGAATTGACGAATAAGGCATTCAATGGTATGATGTCAAAAGATTAGGAAAAGGAGCAGATCCATGGAAGGCGAAGCAGCAGTTTCAAAGAATTTTATTGAACAGGAAATAGATAAAGATTTAGCAGAGGGCAGATACAAAGAGGTTGTGACCCGGTTCCCGCCGGAGCCAAACGGTTATCTGCACATCGGACATGCAAAGTCCATTCTGCTTAATTATGGTCTTGCGAAAGAGTATGGCGGAAAATTTCATTTCCGTTTCGATGATACGAATCCGACAAAAGAAAAGACAGAGTTTGTACAGTCTATTATTGACGATATAAAATGGCTTGGCGCAGATTATGAGGATACAATTTATTTTGCGTCTGATTATTTTGATGACATGTATGAGGCGGCAATTAAGCTGATAAAAAAAGGAAAGGCTTACGTATGTGACCTGACCGCGGATGAAATCCGCGAATATCGGGGCACCTTGAAGGAACCGGGTAAGAACAGTCCGTATAGAGACCGCAGTGTTGAGGAGAATCTTCGGTTGTTTGAAGGTATGAAAAACGGAGAGTTTCCGGATGGAAGCAAGGTATTGCGCGCAAAGATTGATATGGCAAGTCCGAATATTAATATGCGTGATCCTGTCATTTATCGTATTGCGCGTATGACACACCACAATACAGGCGATAAGTGGTGTATCTATCCGATGTATGATTTCGCACATCCGATTGAGGATGCAGTGGAAGGCATCACACATTCCATCTGTACATTGGAGTTTGAGGACCACAGACCTTTGTATGACTGGGTTGTGCAGGAGCTTGAATATGAGAATCCGCCGAGACAGATTGAGTTTGCAAAGCTTTATCTTACAAATGTCGTAACCGGAAAGCGTTACATCAAGAAGCTGGTTGAGGATGGTATCGTGGACGGATGGGATG
>CAZLZH010000008.1:0-56256 GCA_964563955.1 uncultured Bacteroides sp.
AATACAGAATAAAAGCAAAAGGAGGTTTCTATTTATGGCAAAGCAGATTGATAAATCTATGTTAATTCATGAAATCATTGAGGTTGATCCCGGAAATGCAGCAATACTCATGGCTGCCGGCATGCACTGTGTCGGATGCCCTTCTGCAGCAATGGAATCCCTCGAGGAAGCCTGCATGGTACACGGCATGAACTGTGATGAGGTCATCGCTGATATCAACGCATACCTTGCAAAAAAGGAAGCACAGGCAAACGCATAAAAAACATTTTTTAAGGAGGAGTTCTATGTCATATAACAATTATAATAATGGATATGATCCAAATGGCTATAATTATGATCCAAATGGCTATAATCAAACGAATTATTATGACGCAGCGGGTTACGGTCAGAATAACTACTATGGCACAAACGGCTATAACGGCGGTTATGATGCCTCTCATTATTCTGCATCGAACTCCAAAATCATTTCCAGTGAGATGTACAATCTGATTATCGGCGGCGTTTTATTATACGGATTCCTGATTAACTGTCTTATGACAGCATTTTTTGGTGAAGCCATCATGACTTTTGTATATACGAATCCAATCGTGTTTTATATTGGCTATTTTGTACTCGCCATCACGGGAACCATTATGATTCGTAAATCAGACAATCCGGCTATCAGCTTTGTAGGATACAACCTGATGGTTGTACCAATCGGCATGGTCATCTCTTCCATTATCACGCTTTACGGAATTGCAGGCTACTCCAAAACTGTCACGCTTGCGTTCGGCATCACGGCAATCGTGACACTCGTGATGATGGTTATATCATCCATCTTCCCGAGACTCTTTTTGAGCATGGGCAGGTCTCTCGGTATAACCTTGCTTGTTACAATTATCATTGAAGCAATTTTGCTGCTGATTGGCGCAGATCTTGCGATTATCGACTATATTGTCGTATTAATTTTCTGCGGATATATCGGATATGATTGGGCGAAAGCAAACACCATTGAGCGGACTGCAGACAACGCCGTTGATTCCGCATCAGAGCTTTATCTGGATATTGTAAACCTGTTCCTGCGTCTCTTAAGCATTCTGGCACGCGCAAACAGAAATTAATTTTACAGACATAATAGGAGAATACCAAAAATGAGCAATGCAATTGATACAAAATCCGTAAATTCCATTCGCGTACTGGCAGCAGATGCTATACAAAAAGCAAACTCCGGACATCCGGGACTGCCGCTCGGTTCTGCACCGATGGCATATGAGCTTTGGGCGAAACATATGAATCACACCCCGGCTGATCCGAAATGGGAAAACCGTGACCGTTTTATCTTATCCGGCGGTCATGGTTCTGCTCTGTTATATTCCCTGCTCCATCTGTTCGGATATGGCATAACATTAGACGACATGAAAAACTTCCGTCAGCTTAATTCCAAAACTCCGGGACATCCGGAGTATGGTCACACCGTCGGCGTAGAGGCGACAACCGGTCCGCTCGGTGCCGGCATGGCAATGGCTGTCGGCATGGCAATGGCAGAAACGCATCTTGCCTCTGTTTTTAATAAAGAAAACTATCCGATAGTCGATCACTACACCTATGTATTAGGCGGCGACGGCTGTATGATGGAGGGCATCAGCTACGAGGCATTTTCCCTCGCCGGAACGCTCGGACTTGGAAAGCTGATTGTGCTTTATGATTCCAACAACATTTCCATTGAAGGTGATACAAACATTGCATTTCGTGAAAATGTAAGACAACGTTTTGAATCCTTTGGATTCCACACACAGCTCGTGGAAGACGGAAATGACTTAGACGCTATCGGGAAAGCGATTGAGGCTGCCAAGGCAGAAACAACACGCCCTTCCATGATTGAAATCAAAACAAAAATCGGCGCAGGCTGCCCTGCAAAGGAAGGAAAGGCAAGCGCACACGGCGAACCGCTTGGAGTCGAAAATGTAGCTGCACTTCGTGCAAATCTCGGCATTTCCGACAATGGTCCGTTTGTATTAGATCAGGATGTATATGACCACTTTGCAGCCCTTGCCTCTGAAAAGGCAAAGGTGGAGGATTCATGGAATGCCTTATTTGCGGACTACTGCAAGACTTATCCGGAGATGAAGAAGCTTTGGGACACATACCATGATTCCGATAACGCCAAATGTCTCTATGACATGGAAGAATTTTGGAATTCATGTGATAAACCGGAAGCTACCAGAAATGTATCCGGCAAGCTTTTAAATATGATTAACCAAATTGTTCCGAATATGTTCGGCGGTGCTGCAGACTTAGCACCATCCACAAAAACAAACATGAAGGATGCCGGTGATTTTTCAAAAGAGAACCCAAGCGGCAAAAACCTCCACTTTGGTATCCGCGAGATTGCCATGGCTGCAATCGGAAACGGTATCGCCCTGCACGGCGGACTTCGACCGTTTATATCTACATTTTTCGTGTTCAGCGATTATGTAAAACCAATGGCAAGACTCTCAGCCTTAATGGGACTGCCACTTACCTATGTATTGACACATGACAGTATCGGCGTCGGCGAGGACGGACCAACCCACGAGCCGATTGAGCAGCTTGCCATGCTTCGCTCCATGCCGAACTTTTATGTATTTCGTCCGGCGGATGCAACAGAATGTGCGGCCGCATGGTATTTTGCAACAAACAAAAAGGATGCACCGACAGCACTCGTATTATCCAGACAAAATCTGCCGCAGCTTGACGGAAGCAGTCAGGAAGCCTTAAAAGGCGGCTATATCCTTATGGATTCTGAAAAAGAGACACCGGATGCGATTATTATAGCAACCGGCTCAGAGGTTTCCCTCGCTGTCGAAGCAAAAAAAGAACTTTTCGAAAACGGCATCGATGTCCGGGTTGTCAGCATGCCGTGCATGGATTTGTTTGAAGACCAGCCGGAAGAATACAAAGAAGCCATTCTTCCAAAGAGTATAACAGCAAGAGTCGGTGTAGAAGCACTCTCCGAATTCGGATGGGGAAGATACATCGGACTGAACGGTTCCTTTGTGGGTATGCACTCCTTTGGAGCATCCGCACCTGGCGGACAATTATTCGAACACTTCGGCATCACAAAAGATGCAGTTATGAAAGCTGTTAAAAACGTTATTTAATATAATATGAAAAAGCAACCATCACATATTGGATGATTGCTTTTTTGTTTTTTGTTTCTTCTTATTTTGTTATCATCACTTTACAATTTAGCAAGCGTCTGCAATGCGTTTGCCGGAACAATCACTTTATAATGCTCCTTCATATGACTTGGTGTCGCATAGCCGGCACGAATGCGGCTGCTGTATTCACCAATGATATTACAGGTGTGTGCAAACTCACCATCTGTATTTTTATCCTTTGTCATATAGAGATAAAACTTACTATCCTGCGGATTCTTATATAAAGAATTCTCGCTTCGATAAATATTTTTTACAAGCTTTGCAGAAAGAATCACCTGATCCAACGACTTGAATGCGTAAATTCTGAAAATCTCCGGCTGCTCAGCCTGCTGTGCCTTTTCTGCCATCTGCTGACCCTTCATCTTTTCAGTAAGTCCGCTCAAATCTCCTACGATATCTCCAAGTGCCTTCAACAAACCATTCGATGCCTGCTTCTCTGTTGGCGCATCCGCTATGATATCATCCTCATAGGCTTCCTCGTCTTCATCCTGTTCTTCCACATCTGCCGGATGCGTAAACCGTGAGAATCTCGTATCAAGTTCCTCCGGATCCTCTACCTTCGTAATTACCAATATCAAGCACTCCGGTGATACCGGTATCGCCTCTATCATAAGCGGAACATTATCCACTTCAAATCCTAACTCATTGGATGCCTGCTGCATCAGTTCGCGAAACAGCTCCTTTGCCTTGTCTGTTCCGTATGCCAGTTCAGTTAGAAGAAGTTCCTTATCTGCCAGATCCGACTTATAAAGCGTGCAACGTATTTGATTTTCACTTAAACGTTCTATCTTCATACTCGTCAACTCCTTCGCAAGTAATCAAAAAATAATATTTTTTGTACTACTTAGTTTAACACAAAACTTGAACATGTAAA
Organism: uncultured Bacteroides sp.; assembly: GCA_964563955.1. Taxonomy (GTDB): domain Bacteria; phylum Bacillota; class Clostridia; order Lachnospirales; family Lachnospiraceae; genus Coprococcus_C. The sequence continues at coordinate 4,054 of CAZLZH010000008.1, forward strand.
GCGATTTCTTCGTTTTTTCACAAATTTATTACTGGAAATTGTTTACCGTGTCTTGCTTTTTTATGCAAAATATAGTAACATAGATTTTGCATAGTTATTTACAAATTTCATTTTTCGCAGTTTTCTGCATGTTCCACGCTTATTTTTCAATCAAAATCTATCAGACGTTATATCATACGAAGGAATATAGAAAATATCACAGAACTTCCTACATCTATACGAATATGATATGCGTTCCCGGAAAGAAGGTGATAAGGGACATCCATCCATTTTAATATTGCATAATTAAGACAACATAAAAAGAGCCCTGTTCGCACTGCGTCAAGGCTCTTTTTTCTATCGGCTATGTAATTTATGCCTCGGAAATTACACCAGTCGGGCATGTTCCTGCACATGCACCACAAGAAATGCATTTATCCGGATCAATTACAAATTTACCGTCGCCCTCTGAAATCGCACCTACCGGGCAAGCGCCTGCACATGCTCCACACATAACGCAACCATCATTAATCTGAAATGCCATGGTAACATCCTCCTTATATTTTCATTCATAATTGATAAAAATTATCGCTGTGGACATTGTAACCCTTTTTTCGATAGATAGCAAGCAATTTTTCACTTTTCACAAAATCTTACATGTTTTACAATTGATTACTTTCCTGTCCTTTTTTGTAAAAATGCATCAAAAATTTTGCCATAAAATCCGGCCAGAATTTTTGATACATTGCATAGTCCTCCGCGCTCCTGCCATTATTTTCTCCAATCACATGAGAGGTCTCGGAATCCTCGTGAACACGATGTCCCATCATCGGCTTTGGTACATAGCAAAATGCCCCGGGCAGTTTGGAATAGCACTCCCACGCCTCCCAGTCAAGATTCGCCTTACAACCTACCTTAAACGGTTTCTCCGGAAGCCTTGTCTTTACATATGTGACAGACGGGCAACAGATTCCACAGCCAAATGCAAGAGAACGCCGGCGCAAAAAGATACTGTTCCATGTAAGCCTTGTGACAAATGGAAGCAGTAAAACCTTTTTCACTGTCAACAACCGGTTTTTATAAATCGGTTGTTTATTGCGAATCTCATAATATGCCGTGTGCGCCAAAATCGGATTTTTTGCCTTGTTAAGTGCTGCAAGTATCTCCTCCAGATAAGATGGGTTATAAATATCATCCTGATGTGCAATCGTAACCAGCTTTGTGTTCGCCTGACGATATGCAAAATTCCAATCCGTTGCAATTCCAGACGGTTCCGAATTGATATAAAGAGGAATTGAGTACATTTGCGCAAGCCGCTTTATATGTGCGTTCGGAGTAGACGTCGCCATGATAATACGGCTTTTTACCGTCTGATTCAGCAAAGAGCGGATGCAGTTTTTCAAATAAGGACTTTCCTTATATGCACAAATGACAAATGTATGATTCTCGCCTGTGTAATTATTCGGTCTCTTTTTCATCGTTTTTGTTACCCTCTTCCCCACTTATGCAATCTACTCTCGCTTCAAGCTCACGCACACGCTTTTCCAAAATCGCCTGTGTCTGTACGAGCATCCGAATCCGTTCCGTCTGCCCGGATACAATTGATGTCAGTGACAAAATAATTAAAATCAAAAAACAAACGCCAACGAAAAATACTGCATTTGCATCGGAATACACGCCAATCAACCGCGTAAAAAATCGTATCACCTGCGGAAACAGCGCACATATCAGCAGGACAATGCCGGAAAAAAACCAGATAAGAGAATATTTCAGGCTCATGCGCCCCTTGCGCATCAAAATAATGATTAAAAGAAGATATAGCAATACACCCAGCAATAATATAATTCGAAACAAGTTAGTCATCATGTATGCTACCTCCACTTTTTCCCTGCAATGCGATAAATCAATATTGCAAGCGTCACCTTAATCATATAATACATAGACTTAAACGGACCGATTGACGAGACACCCGCCGTCCGTTCATTCATCACGACCGGAACCTCCATCACCCGAAATCCGCTGACGCTTGCCGCAATAATAGACTCCGGTTCCGGATAATCCTGTGCATAATTGTGCGCAAAAAATGTTATGACATCCTTCGATACCGCGCGAAATCCACTTGTGGCATCCGTAACCTTCACATGTCCGCACAGCCGAAGCACAGCACCGAGCATACCGATTCCTGCCCTTCGCATACGTGATGTCTGAAACCCCTCTTTATTGATAAAACGGGAACCAATTACTAAATCTGCTTCTCCCTTTTCAATCGGAACTATCAAATCCTTAATATATTCCGCATTATGCTGTCCGTCGCCATCAAACTGTACAGCGATGTCATAGCCATGCTCTGCAGCATAACGATATCCGGTCTGCACGCCTCCTCCGATTCCGAGATTAATCGGAAGTGACACATATCGAAACCCATGCTCTTTCAAAATCTGTTCTGTGTTATCGGTCGAGCAGTCATTCACAACCACATAATCCACATCCGGACAGATGCTTGTCAGGCTTTCCACTGTCTGTACGATATTCAATGCCTCATTGTAGGCAGGTATTATCACTAGCGTCCTCATAAGCCCTCTCTTACTCTACAATCTGAACTTTCAGCATATTTGTATTCCCGGATACCCCGAGCGGTACCCCTGCACCAATTACAACCTTGTCTCCCGTCTGAAGCAGTCCCTGCTTCTTTCCGGCGGCAACCGCATGGTCAAACAATGTGAAAATTTCGCTTTGCTCCTCTAAGTGCACCGGCGTTACGCCCCACGACATATTCAGTTGTCTGTAAGCCTTATCACTCGTCGTTCCTGCAATAATATTACAGCTTGGCCGATATTTTGATATATTTCTGGCTGATGTTCCCGATTTTGTCACAATCACAACAGCCGCTGCATTCAAATCAATCGCAGTCGTACAGGCAGCATGACACACTGCATCCGTCACATTTTGATTTGCCACACGATCATAATGATAAAAATTCTTCTTATAATCAATTGCAGCCTCTGCACGTTCTGCAATTTTTGCCATCATCTCGACAGCCTCCACAGGATATTTACCGGCTGCGCTTTCCCCGGAAAGCATAACCGCGCTTGTCCCATCATAGATTGCATTTGCGACATCGGTCGTCTCCGCCCTCGTCGGACGAGGATTTTTAATCATCGAATCCAGCATCTGCGTCGCTGTAATTACCTGCTTTCCTGCCATATAAACCTTATTGATAATCATCTTCTGAATGACCGGCACTTCCTCACAAGGAATCTCAACGCCCATATCTCCCCGGGCAACCATGATACCATCCGACACATAGATTATGTCATCAATATGGTTGACACCTTCCGAATTTTCTATCTTGGATATGATATTAATCCGCTCGCCGCCATTTGCATTTAACAAATCACGTATTTCCAATACATCCTTCGCGCTTCTCACAAAAGATGCCGCTACAAAATCAACATCCTGCTCAATACCAAATAAAATATCGCTCACATCCACATCACTCAGATACGGCATATTCAAATGCACATCCGGGACATTGATTCCCTTGTGATTCGATATAAAGCCGCCGTTAATCACGGTACATAAAATATCCTCCCCGCTGATGGATCTAACCTGCAGTTCAATCAGACCATCATCAATCAAGATATGAGTTCCAACCTGTACATCCTTGTATAGATCCTTATATGTGATAGAAGAAATGGTATTGTCCCCAAGCAATTCACGTGTTGTTAAGGTAAAGAAATCGCCTGCCTTCACTTCGACCTTTCCGCCTTCGAAGTCACGCGTACGAATTTCCGGGCCCTTTGTATCAAGCAAAATCGCAATCGGAAGTCCCAATTCCCTGCGAAGCTTCTTCACCATGTCTATTCTCTTTTTCTGTTCTTCATGTGTACCATGTGAGAAATTTAATCTTGCAACATTCATGCCGGCAAGCATCAGCTTTCGCAGCACGTCCTCGTTATCGGTCGCTGGTCCAAGTGTACAAACAATTTTTGTTTTTCTCATACCTTACTACCTCTTTCTTCCTAATCTATATATCAAATCAGACATACATATTTAGTATAATCTGTGATTGTAAGTTTTACAACCATATTTCTAAACTATTTTCAAGCATTTTCAAATACATATACCCAAATTCGGCTTTTCTAAATCCTGAAATCATGGTATGATATGAGTAATTATAAACACATTCAAACATAATATCAGATAAGGAGGCATTTATGTACGATAATTTAATTGTCCGAGCAAAAAGAACAGTATATAAGTGGTGGTGTATCGTATATAAACCAATGTATAAGCTGGTTCATCATGGGTACTGGCCAAACGAAAAAGAGCCTTATGTAAAATATGCTGAACCATCACAAAACGAAACCGCCAATACAAATTCAGATACAAACACAATCGCCAATTCAGACACGAATCAGCAGGATTCCGCTGCCGCGTTAGCAAACCAGATTCTTGGAACGAACCGCCAGAGTCAGCACAATATTGACGATATTATACAAGAAACCAAGATTCCGGAAGCAGAGGACACGCCAGCCCCGGCTTCGGATGAAATTCCTGCCGGTGTCAATGATGATGTACTTGCGCGCGCGAACGAAATTATGGCAAGACTGAATCAGGAGGCTGCTGAGGATGAAGCAAAAAAGCAGAAAGAAATTGCCAAAGCAAGAGAGCAGGCTGCTGAGCAGGAACGTCTGGCAGAGATTTTAAAGGCAAACGAAAGAAATATTGACCACTTTATACAGGAAGGACTTTCCAAACAAAAAAAGGACTAACACGGACTTACGAAAGGAGCTGCATTATGTGCAAAAAAGCAAGGAAAAAAGCAGTATTTCTACTGCTTATTGTTATGACTGCCTCTTTATTATACGGCTGTGGCAGCAACCCTGAAAATTTCACAGTCAACGAGATGACAATCACCTTGACTGACGATTTTAAACAAAGCAAAATGAAAGGATTTGATGCCTACATTGTAAGCGATGATGTTACATTTTCAGTCAAGGTTGAAAATGCTTCCGACCTTGAGTATCAAGGGTATGAAATCGCAAATTTACAGGATTACGCAAATGAAATCTGCACCCTAAACGGTATCAAAAGCGAGAATCTGATACAACGGAACCAATATTATTATTTTTCCAACAGTGCAACTGTTTCCGGTGCCAAATACACCTATCTGCACTGTATGCTGAAACATAATTCCAATTATTGGATTTGCGAATTCGTATGTAAAGCCAGAGATTACAAGCATCTCGAAGAATCCATGTTACAATGGGCAGACAGCATTGTATTTCAAAGCAATTAATTTTGACAAGCTACAATGATTCATTCTGTATGCTCATCTGAATCTTCATTGTTCTCCTCATCTTCTTCCTCTTGAAGAAGATGATCATATTTCTTGCCTGCAAAGGTCATATAAGAAATAAGGAACATCGTCGGTATTGCTACGATGATAATTCCTTGCAGAACATATTGTTTCCAACCCGAAAAACCATGTGTAAGTAAGAAATAGCTGGCAATCGCAACGATTGCCAGCATAATCATATCTACACAGATGGTTATCACATACTGTGCTTTCTTATTCATACAGATACCAGTTTCCTTTATATTTGATACATGTAATAGAATATGTGCTTGACTCATCATAGGTTTCGCCAAGCATTGTCACTGCTGTGTTGAAAGAAAACTCCAAGTCGCAAGCTGCATCCAGCTTTATTTTTCTCTCTGAATAATCCGATACATCTTCCTGAAGATCCTCTAAATCAGAACCTGTATAATCCTCCTGGCTCTCAACACCTTCATAAGTAAATGTCACATCATAGCCTGAATACATATCAACCATGGACTGAAGCTCATCCTTACCCGGATCAAGGAATGGCGGGCAAAGCTCTGCCAGCTTATCTACATCCTGCTCATCCATTGCTTCAATAAACTGTTTTGCTACATCTTCCGGTGACTTTGTACCTCCCTTAGCACCAAACAAGCCTACCTTGAATACAAGAACAAGCACAACTGCTACAACAACGATAACTGCTGCCAAAATTCCAAAGATAAGCCCCTTCTTTGACTTCTTCTGTGGCTGTGGCGGTACCGGTGCCTGATACGGATTCTGCTGTCCGAATCCCTGATCTGCCTGTGCAAATCCTGCATCTGCCTGTGCGAAGCTCGGCTGTGGCTGTCCATAGTTCTGAGCCGGCTGACCATACGTATTGGCATTCGTATTCAACGAAAATCCCGATGCTGCCTCCCCTGTTTGCTGTGGATCAAGCAGAACCGTCTTTTCATCATCACCCATCTCACTGTTTGATGATGGCAAATCTGCGCCGCAAGTTGCGCATTTTGTGAAGACATCTTCATTCTGTGCTCCACATACTGTACATACCTTCATGTTTTTCCTCCTATTAAATCCTCTTTTTACTGTCAAAACGAAACAGCTATCTATAATAATGACACAAATTGCTTGTAAAGTCAACTAATCATGATATAATATGCACGAGTGCATATTATATTTTTTGCAAAAGCAGCGCAAATATTCATCATCAGTCTGCGACTGAAGATAGGATATAATATGCAATGTAATCGTGTGTATGGCATCGTTGGGGCAAAATAGCTTTTGAATCCAACGAAATATGATTATATAGAAAGGCAGTACAAATGTATAAAGTAGATTTTCATAAACCGATACATGTTTATTTTATTGGAATCGGTGGAATTAGTATGAGCGGATTGGCAGAAATTCTTCTGCAGGAAGGATTCACGGTTTCCGGATCGGATATGAAGGAATCTGAAATCACTTCCATATTGACCGGTCTCGGTGCAACCGTACATATCGGCCAAAAAGCAGAAAATATCAGTGATTCTATTGATTTGGTTGTATATACGGCAGCTATCCACGAAAACAATCCGGAATTTGTAGAAGTAAAACGACGAAACATCCCAATGCTGACGCGTGCGCAGCTGCTCGGGCAGATTATGTTAAATTATAAATACGGAATAGCCGTAAGCGGTACTCACGGCAAAACAACAACAACATCCATGCTCTCTTATGTACTGCTTGAAGCACAGACGGATCCAACGATTTCCATCGGCGGTATGCTGGATGCCATCGGCGGCAATATCCGTGTCGGCCACTCTGACTATTTTGTCACAGAGGCATGTGAATATACAAACAGTTATCATGCATTTCATCCGTACATAAGTATCATCTTAAATGTAGACGCCGACCATCTTGACTTTTTTAGCGGAATCGAAGAGATTGCCGATTCATTCAAAACCTTTGCGGAGATTCTTCCGCAGGACGGTCTGCTTGTCATAAATGGCGATATGCCTTATTATCCACATGTCACGAAAGATCTTAACTGTAATATCATCACATTTGGCATGAATGAAGGAAATGACTACATGGCGGCAGATGTGACCTTCGATGAAGAGGGACATCCTTCCTACACTCTGGTTGTACGTGGAGAAAAGCAGACACGCATCACCTTACATGCAGTCGGTATTCACAATGTTATGAACTCGCTTTCCGTTGTCGCAGTTGCCGATTTCCTTGGCATTGACCGCACAGCTACATTGAATGGTCTCTTGAAATGTTCCAGTGCCAAACGCCGCTTTGAACATAAAGGAACCACAAAAACCGGCATCCAGATACTCGATGACTATGCCCACCATCCGACTGAGATTGCAGCCACACTCGAAGCCGCAAAAAACACACCGCACAATGAGTTATGGTGTGTCTTCCAGCCGCATACCTATACAAGAACGAAGGCATTGCTCGACGAATTCGGGAAGGCGCTCTCCGCATGTGACCACGTATTGCTTGCCGATATTTACGCCGCCCGTGAGAAGGATACAGGACTTGTATCTTCAAAAGATGTGTGTGACAAAATCAATGCATATGGAGGAAACGCGATCTATCTCGGTGAATTTGATGCCATCACAAAATATATCGAAAAAAATTGTAAAAAAAATGATTTGTTGATAACTATGGGTGCCGGGAATGTCGATTCTATCGGAGATTTACTGTTAAAAAAATAATTATCCACAATATCCACCGTCCTGTTTGATATATTAACTCAAACAGGACTTTTCTTTTTCGGTTGACATAATGCATATGAAAAATGACCGGAAATGGCATATAATGGAACGTCTACAATTTATGGTAACAATTTGTCCACATTATCCACATTTTCCACATTTTTCGAGTTAGCCTTTTCCGAAAAGGTGTTCGCTTGAAATTTGTTTTTTACATGCTATAATTTGAAATGCTCCCAACCGGAGCGGTATGTGAAAGGGATGTGCAGGAGCTATGAAAGCAATTACAATTTCAACGGAAAACAGCGAAACATATTCTTCAATTTCCAACCTGTTTATCGATTACTATATGACGGAAGCAAATGGGGAGTTTGTAAAGGTCTACCTTTACTTAATCCGTCTTTTAAACAGTAATCGGCAAGTGTCAGTCGCGGAAATTGCAGATCATTTTAATCTTACGGAAAAAGATATATGCCGTGCAATTAAATATTGGGTAACAAAGGATGTGCTTCGCCTCACCTTTAATGGAAAAGGACAGCCGACCGGAATCGTGGTACTTCCGCTGAAAGCTCCGGACATGGCGCTGTCGATGCCTTCGGATGTCGTATCTCTTCTGCGTTCGGATTACATGCAGGAAGAAGATAATGATACCGTGGACAATAAAGAAGCGGACGATTCCATTCGTGAAACTGCAAAAGGAAAGATTGTACCAATCAACACAGGTTCCTTTGAGTTATCCGCCCCTCCAAAACCAAAGTTCTCGAAAAAAGAAATCGATAATTTACTTCGGGACGAGGACTGGGAAGATATTTTATATCAGGTTGAAACGCTGTTTGGCAAGACGGTTTCACCTACGGATATGCAGTCACTTCTATACATATATGACACACTCGGTTTCAATGTTGATTTATTTGAATACCTGATTGAATATTGTACGACTTTGGGAAAAAAGAACTGCCGTTATCTTGAGGCAACTGCAATCGGATGGTATCAGGATGGTATTACAACAAGGACACAGGCAAAGGAACAGTATGCGGTTATGAGCAGTGTCTGCCGAATCTTCTATCAGACACTTGGAATCAAACGGACAGTTCCTACGACGATTGAACAGGAATTTTTCAAAACATGGACAAAGGATTTCGGATATGGGGATGACATCATTCGGGAGGCATGCAGGCGTGCAGTTATTCATACGACAAATCCGACTATCAAGTATGTAAACGGCATCCTGACAAAATGGCACGGCGCGGGGGTTAAAACCCTATCGGATATTGAGCGTGAGGATAAAGCCCACGCGGATGAAAAAGCTGCCAAAACGACAGCCCAGAAGAAGTCCACCAAAACAGGAAACGGCTTCACGGACTTCACGCAAAGTGACATGGGAAAAGAACTCGATGAGATGGAAAAGCTCTTCCATCAAGAGGTAAATGGCACATGAATTTTGAACAATTAAAAAAAGAATCGATACTTCATGATTACGAAAAAACACGGCTTCGAAACAAACGCCTGTTACAGGACCGACAGGCCGAAATCTACGAAAAGATTCCGGAAATTCGAGAATTGCAGACTAAAAGCCGCCTGTCCTATATTGCACTTGCAAAACAGCGTTTAAATGGCGGAGACAGCAGCCATACAATGACCGAAGAAACCTCCTCGAAAAATCGAGCAAATTCTTCCCATATACAGCAGCTTCTCCTATCGAACGGATATCCGGCGGATTACCTTTCACCGATTTATGACTGTCCAATCTGTCAGGATCAGGGATATATAAATGGGGAAACCTGCAAATGTTTTCAACGAAAAATTGTGGAGGCATTACATAAACAGTCCAATATGACGCAGGTTTTAGAGAAGGAAAATTTTGACAGATTTCAGCTTGGATTTTACAGCCGTGATTTGACAGACGCCAAACAGGCGACAAGTTCTTATGACAATGCAAGCCATGTTTTACAGCGATGCAAAGACTTCGTGAATCGCTTTTCAACATCGGAGCGTGACCGTGGCAACCTTTTACTATATGGGGAAACAGGTCTCGGAAAAACCTTCCTGACAAACTGTATCGCAAAAGCTCTGCTTGATGAAGGACACACGGTTCTCTATCTGTCTGCAAATGACATCTTCGAGCAGGTATTCGGCGAATACCTGATGAATAAAAAATTTGAGCTTGAAGAAATATACAAATATATATATAATAGCGAGTTGTTAATCATTGATGATTTAGGTACTGAGACGACAAATACATTTGTCTGCTCCAAGCTTTTTGAAGTCATCAATCAGCGCGGACTGACCGGCAGATCCACTGTAATTTCCACGAATCTGTCCATGCAGGAGCTGCAAAAAAAGTATTCGGAACGCATTATGTCCCGCATTGTTGAAAGCTACACCGTACTTCACTTGTACGGTGAAAATATAAGATACCAAAAAAGAAAAGAAATGATACAGGGTTCTAAGCTGTAATCATGCACAACGGAGGAAAAAATCATGCCAGATTCAAGTCATCTTATTACTGTTCCAGTCGGTAAGCTGGGAATCATCCCTCTCGAAAGCTGCAGGGCTCTCGGCGAAAAGGTTGACAGCTATTTAGTCCGCTGGAGAGCAGAGCGTCACAATGAGCACAAGGATAACATTACATTTTCAGGATATGAAAAAGACTCCTATATTTTGAAGTCCGCATGTCCGCGTTTTGGCTCCGGTGAAGCAAAGGGTACGTTAGAGGGTTCTGTCCGCGGCACAGATGTCTATATCATGGTCGATGTAGTGAATCACAGCATCCAATACAAAATCTGCGGTCAGCCAACAATGATGTCTCCTGATGACCATTATTCGGATTTAAAGCGTGTTATAGCCGCCATGGCGGGCAAAGCAAACCGCATTACGGTCATTATGCCTTTTTTGTATGAGAGCCGCCAGCATAAAAGAAGCAGCCGGGAATCCCTCGATTGTGCTATCGCGCTGCAGGAGCTTATCAATCTTGGTGTTGAAAATATTATTACATTTGATGCACACGATCCGCGTGTACAAAATGCAATCCCATACAGCGGATTTGAAAATATCATGCCGACTTATCAGTTTATCAAAACCTTGCTGCGCACAACGCCGGATCTTAAACTGGACAGTGACCATATGATGGTAATCAGCCCGGATGAAGGCGCCATGAACCGCGCAATTTATTTTGCAAATCATCTCGGTGTCGATGTCGGTATGTTCTACAAGCGCCGCGATTATACAACCGTTGTAAACGGAAAGAACCCGATTGTTGCCCATGAATTTTTAGGTGACAGCGTAGAGGGAAAAGACGTTATCATCATTGATGACATGATTGCATCCGGCGAAAGCATGCTGGATGTCGCCAAACAATTAAAGAGCAGAAAAGCGAAACGCGTATACTGTCTTGCTACCTTTGGTCTGTTCACAGCCGGTCTTGAGATTTTTGATGAAGCAAAGGAGCAGGGGATTATAGAAAAGGTAATCACAACGAACCTGACCTACCAGCTTCCGGAACTGTTCAACCGTTCCTGGTATGAGTCAGCAGATTTGAGCAAATACATTGCAATTCTGATTGACCATCTGAATCATAATGCATCCATCAGCAATCTGTTGGATCAGTCAGAGCGTATCCAGTCACGCATTCAGGAATATAAGGAACACGGAACGATCTCCGATAACTACAAGGCACCAACCGTATAAAAAACGACTAAAATAGGAGGCTATGCATTGCATAGCCTCCTATTAGTATCCGTCGCAACGGTTACACAATCATTTTTATTCTACATAAACATAAATCTTTATCTGTTCTTCATTTAAATTGTTCGTCAATGTAATCACGGCTGTACCGCTTGCTTGTGGCAAGACCCGCAGTCTTGCAACCGAAGGTCCCATAGGAGCTGTATCCCAGCTATATGTCACAACCTCTTCATTGTCTGACTCTGCAGACACTTCAATATTTCCGGATATGCACACACGCAAAACAGCCTCTGCATCCGAAAGCCGCAAAACCGTATCGCTGACGAACATATCCTCATATCCCTGCGAAGAAATTGCATCCGTAAAGCTTGCCAGCCCGTCCATCGCTTCCTGTCGGTTCTGAAGCGCTTCTATCTCACCCTTATAATCTTCTATCTGCTCCTCATAATCCGTGACGGTCGCTTCCAATGTGCGAATCTTTTCCTCCATTGCACTGATTGCATCCTCCTGTTCCCGAATCTGTGAACGGAAGTAATTCGCTGCAACATCACTTTCAGACGCAATCAGATTTCTCTCATCGTTTGCCTTTTGTACCTTATTACTGAAATAAAAAAATCCAAACACAAGTCCACCCGCCAAAAATATCATAAGCGCAATGGAGATTCCTATATAAAGCCTTGTATTCCCTGTCGCAGCTACACGCGTCTCATCAGCAATCGGTTTCCCACAATTGCTGCAGAACAAAGCATCTTCATTATTCTCTGTCTTACAATGCTTACATATCATCTGTCATTCCCCTTTTTGAATTTTGCTCATTTTCATTTGCATCCCATTTTACTATACTTATTTTTTTCTTTGTGTCAAGCACCTTTAAAAAGGTTTCAAAAAATGTTCATATTCTTCTGTTCTGATTTCGCAAAATTTCAAAAGACTGATATAGGTTCAAGGCACCCCATCCCCATGAAACATTCGGATACGGAATATCGACGAGCTGACTGGCTCCGCGAATTAAAATCTGGCGTATCACTTCCGTATTAAACGAATAATTATTTGCCCTTGCAATTCCCCACTCCAGCAAAAGTGCAGCCGCACCCGCCGTAAATGCCGAGGCGATGCTCGTACCGCTCCTCCTTGTAAACAGAACTTGATTTCCGCCTGCAAATGCGCCATATACATCCACCGCCGGTGCTGCAATATCCGGCTGAATCCTTCCTTTTCTTGTATACCCGCGGCTTGAATTCAGATAGAGTGAATTGTCAAGATGATTATATCCCGCAACGGTTATCGTTCCTCTCGCATTTCCGGGCGCACACAAGATTACCTCCGGATCCGGTGCGGAAAAGCGTATCTCCCCCTGCCGAAACTCCCTAATCGGAAGCCACGCATCATAGCCAACAGGGAAGCTGCTGTATGTCTCCGTCACCTCGATTCGCCAGATTCCTGTTGTCACATCCTCAAAGCGCAAAAAAGTGAATGGATCCCCGGAATTATCCTCCACAACGATACTCTCACCATATACATGCGTTCCCTCATAAAGAAATGTGATCTCCCCTGAACTGTCCCTGTTTGAGGAAAGCGCATCAAAGCGTTCACCTGTAGGCGAGATAACCGCAACCCGATACAAACTTGGCGCCTTTCCCCATATTTCCAGACAAAAGCCCGGATTAAATGTATTCAAATATAATTCCATCTCACTCTTTTTCTCCCGATTTTTCGAATCAACACTGTACACCCCCGCGTTGCTTCTCATCTGTGAACCGCTTGAAAAATGGCCCCCGCTCCCCAGTTCATTTCCGGCAGAGGATACAACACAGACTCCCGGAAGTGTCACGATACTGTCCAAGTATAATTCCAGATTCAGATTTCCATCATGATCCCCCTGACTCGTTCCGACTCCGAGGCAGATAGCAAGCGGTCTTTGAAGCTCAAATGCTTTATTTAACAAATATTTCACAGCCAGAATAATATCCACCTCGGAATAACACGGAACATCCTCCGGAACTTTAAAATAGTTTCGCAGCCGTTTTTTTGCCGGTTTCAGCTTTACAACTAAAATACCGGATTCGGGTGCCACTCCGGTAAACGCTTCACCATCCTCCTCATAATAACCGGCACATGCAATGGAGGCCAGGAATGTACCATGTCCATTCGTATCCCTGCTCGGAACAACCGTGTATGGCATCTCCGCCCGAAGTGCCTCGTCTAATTTTTCCTTCCGATACTCTCTGCCATATCCGAATATAGACTCCGTATCCGGCTCCATCTGTAAAAACGCTTCCTCGGTCTGGTCCCAGATTGCCTGAATCCTGGTTGTTCCGTCCGTGTTTCGAAACAGGCTGCTTCGATAATCGATTCCCGTGTCAATAAACCCTACAAGCACATCCTTACCCTTAAGCGACAGACCGGGAAAATTCTGTACCTGCAAAACACCGACACTCTGCGGTCCCGACATATCCATAAGTCCGAAGCACTTCGGAATCTGTTCGTACCCAACACGGAATAAATCCCCCTGCGTCAAAGGTTTTCCCTGCGCATCATAATGATTTTTATATGCTACCAAAAATTGATTGTTAATGAGTGTAATACAATCCGGCTGTAAATATTGTGTTACCCCGGTCAGATTGTTATTATATTTGACAAGAAAATCCCATACATCCTCATCATAAATATATTCCCCACATACTGAACGCATATCTGAGCCATCCATATTTCTACCACCCTGACGAATATAAAAAAGCCCTCAGCAAACTATATGCCGGGGCTTTTTATTTATGTATGCAATTGTATATTAAATTCGTTTTAATCTGCTCAAAAGCTGCTCATCACTCATGCGGAACACATCATCAATAATCCAGATATGCATATCCCTTGCCCGCTGTTTAAAAAACATCGTACCGGTCGTATTATCACAAGCCCTTGCAAGAACAAGCGCTTTTCTCGCATATTTACCGCCAAATTTTCTCGATACCGTTTCAAGCTCATGCAATGCACTTCCACCTGCCTTGCCGCTCTTACACGAGATAAAAATCGGACATACCCGTTTCATCAAAATAACATCAATCTCATTCATGGTATCATATCCCGGATGTGTTGAATCGTGAACCTCTCCATCCCAGTCAATATGTGCACCAATCACTGCATCCGAAAACAAATACGGTTCGCGCGTTGCCACCTCATACACATGCAATTCCAGCATGTTCCCGGCTTTCCCGATTATCTTCTTAATCTGATTATTTTTGAATCGGAAAAATACCTTCTTGCCATGCTCCTCATAATCGCGAAGCATTCCTATCTCATACAGATCACGCAAAAGCCGGACGGCATCTCCGAGCTGGTTGAGATATAATTCACTCCAGCCCTCCCGCTGTCCAATCGTGTTTTTTCGAAGCTCATCAATAATTCCGCAATGCTTATTCCAATCTCCTCGATATCTCCGGCACAAATCCCACATTTCCCGAATATCCGCACGAAATTCATCCGTAAATTTCCACTCCGCTATACTTCCGGTTTCCTTTGTCAAAAGTCCGCCATGCAAAATAATATCATCCGCAATACTGATACTGAAATGATAATCAGACGTTACAACCTCTGACCCGCGAATATCAATTTCTTTTCCGGAAAATGGGTCGATACGAAGCTTGCTGATCTCCATACGCGCCGCGATACACCCAAGCGCAATTAAAATTAACTCACTGCCGCCCGTAAGGTCAAACCGCACACCCGGATATTCCCGGATTATAAGCGTAAGCATTTCAATCGCTCCATCCAGTTCATCCTTCGGCAATTCAATAAATTCTGTTTCCACATCAGGACACTTGTTATCACGAAACTGTTCCAAATCGCGAATCTGCTTGGTCAGCATATTATCCTTGTGTCCAAGAAACAACATACGTTCCGGGCGGTATTTCATCATCGCCATCACATTTTCCAATGGCTCCTGTGAAAAAAATTTCACTATGGTTCTCGTTCGCTCCATCCTGACTCCTTTCACTTCTAACATACTTACTGCACAGATGCAAACAGTGCTGCGATTTCTTCCGGTGTCAACTGACGATTTGCATCACCGCCCATCACCGGTGCCGTCACTGGAGCAGCTGGAGTGTCCTCCGCTGGCGCAGGTTCTGCTGCATTATTCGGTGCTGACTCCTCTGTCTGCACAGTTTCTGTCACATTATCTGCTGCAGATTCTGCCTGATTATCCATTACACTGTCTGCTGCAGATTCTGCATTATCCGTTGCAGATTCTACATTCACAGGTTGTTCCGGTTCCGATGTCTCTGTATTTTCAATTGCCGGTTCCGGCAATGGATTATCCCCGGTTTCCTCCTCTGCCTGCGGGAATGGTATCACATCCGCAAACGGTTCCTCTTTTTTATCCGGAGCCGACAGGTTATTTAACATCGCATCAATCATGCTCTGATCAAGCTTTCCGCTGCTCATTGCCGGCTGTTCCGCTGCTGTCTCCTCCGCAGCTACGGTCTCTTCTTCAACTGCTGTCTCCTCTGCTCCGCCAAACTGCGAGAAGAAATCCTCTGCATCAAAATTTTCACTTGTCGATTCCGTCTCCGGTATCTGTGCTGTCTCTTCTACTTCTACTTCTGATACCGGTGCTGTCTCCTCAATCGGTTCAACCTCTGATATAAGCATCTCCTCTTCTACCGGTGCCGTCTCCGGCACTTGTGGCATCTCTTGTCTCGGTGCAGCCTCAGGCACATATATCTTTTCCGGCAGCGTCTGCATGGATTCTGCCAGACTATGAACCTCTTCCGGTATTGCCTGCATCGATTCCTTCAGACCTTGAACCTCCTCCGGCAACGCCTGCATCGATTGCTTCAAACCTTCAATCTCTCCTGTCATCTGCTGCAGAGCAGCCGTAATCTGTCCCACGACAGTTGTAAGCTCTGCAAGCTCCGCTGACATCCCCGCGGTCATCTCCACCTGTTTTTCACTGTTACTCTGATTATATTTCACAAGAATCTTAACCGCCTTTGTGAGTGATTCCTCAATCTGTGCCTCAAGCCTTTCAAATGCTGCTGCCTGCTCCTGCGCATGCATCTGCGCCACATCTGCGACAACGCCCTCCTGTTTTCCAAGATATGTATTGACCTTTCGCTGCTGCACATAGGATGCCTTTATAATCCGCTCCAGCATAACAAGAGACTCCGTATAATCCTGATGTGAGATTGTCTGTTGCAGTAAATCTTCGATATATTGCTGCCTCTCCGTTTCCCTTTTGCCCTTCATATCCACAACAGCAAGCGCCAGTGCATATATACTTGCCACCAAAACAAGTGAAATAATTGCCACATACAGCGTCTCACTCCGATGTGCCAGCATGCAATACCCCCACGCCAACAACGCCGTAAAGCTAATCATCCCTAATGTAACAATTCTTCTGTATCGATTCCCCATATGCTCTCCTGCCTCCTGTGTATCTTATGTTTTATCCTCACCTTGTAATTATTTTATCAAGTCTCCTGTTTATAGTGTTTTTCCGGATCTGCAAACTTCGTATATTTACCAATCCATCTGAGATCCACGCTTCCGGTTTCACCGCTACGCTGCTTCGCAATGATAATCTCTGCTGTCTGCGGCTTCGTTGTTGTCTCCGGATTATAATATTCATCCCGGTATATAAACATGACAACATCTGCATCCTGCTCGATTGCGCCCGACTCACGCAAATCCGAGAGCACCGGTCTATGCTCCGGTCTGCTGTCTACCGCACGCGAGAGCTGTGAAAGCGCAATAATCGGTATCTTTAATTCCTTCGCCAGATTTTTAAGTGCTCTGGAAACCTCCGATATAAACTGCTGTCTGCTCTCCACCGGTCTGCTCGCGTTCATCAACTGCAGGTAATCAATCATAATGAGCTGTACATCATGATTTTGTTTCCATTTTCTGGCAACGGAGCGAAGCTCCGATATAGTAATGGAAGAATTTTCCTCTATGTAAAGCGGAGAATTTGCAACGACCTCCGTACTTTCTATCACCTTGTCCCAGTCATCATCTGTCAGATCTCCAAGCTTCATGCTCTTGGAATCCACCATTGCATCTACCGCCAGAATACGCGATACAAGCTGTTCTTTGCTCATCTCAAGGGTAAAAAATCCTACGGGAATATGCTTCATAACAGCCAGATGATGTGCGATATTCAACACAAAGGCTGTTTTTCCCATAGACGGTCTGGCTGCCACAAGCAAAAGCTCTCCGGCATGCATTCCGGTCAGCATATTATCAAGATCCCGGAATCCCGTCGGAATACCGGTCACCTTTCCATCATTTTTTGCCGCCTCTTCCATCTCACGGATCACGTTCATGACGATTTCCCCGATTGGCGTTGTGTCCTGGCTGCCATTGCGATTTTGTACAAGCTTAAACACACTCTGCTCTGCCCGTTCCAAAACGACACCCACCGGCTCCTGCGACAAATATCCGTCTTTTTCTGTATTTTCGCACAATTTAATGAGCTGTCGCAGAACCGCCTTGTCTTTTACAATTTTTGCATAATCCACCGCATTTGCGGATATCGGCACGGAATTTACAATCTGTGCAAGTGTACCTGCATTTGCTGTTTCCTCCGGCACATTTTTCCTGCGGAGGCGCTCATCCAAAGTAATCGGATCCACGTTTGAGCCTTCATTATAAAGCTCGACCATTGACTCAAACAAAATTCCATACTGTGTATTATAAAAATCTTCCTTTACCAGCATATCTCCGACTTCCGAGATGACGTCCCGGTCCATAAGCATCGCACCGATGATACTTTGCTCTGCCTTATTGCTGTGCGGCGGTATTCTTTTGATACTATTCTCGTCCAAACCTGCTTCCTCTCATAATCCCATTTTCCTACAAGTGGGCATTGCCCTTCCGAGTGGTTTTTTTAAGCCTCTGCCACCTTGACCGTCATCTTTGCCGTAACTTTCGCATGCAGTTTCACATCCACGACATGGGTACCCGGTGACTTAATCGCTTCCTTCATAACAATCTTCTTCTTATCAATATCGTGTCCGAGCTGTGTCTTCATAGCTTCTGCTACTTCCTTGGAGGATATGGAACCAAAGGTACGTCCGCCCTCTCCCATCTTAATGGAAAGACTGACGCTCTCATCCTTCATTTTGTCTGCAAGGGCCTGTGCTTCTGCAAGTATCTCCGCAGCAACCTTATCTTCGTGCGCTTTCTTTAACTTCAAATCATTCATATTTTTTGAAGTTGCTTCGATTCCAAGTTTTTTTGGTAAAAGCATATTTCTTGCATATCCATCTGAAACGTCTACAATCTGATCTTTTTTTCCAAGGCTTTTTACATCCTGTAATAAAATTACTTTCATATGCTACCTCCGTGTATGTATATTGGTACTTTAATTATATATCTATGAGCTGTGCACTGTAAATAAGTTTCCGCAGACACACTCCCGTTCTAAAAACACGTAGTGGATACTAAATTCGTGCTTCGCACTCATTAAGTACCATTTACAGTGTACAGCTCCCCTACATTATACTTATATGTCGCCTTCCCGATACATTTCGTCGAGTAAGGTCTTTAATTGTATGAGTACGATTTCGTTTGTACTGTCCTTGAATTGAGCGCCTGCGATATTTGCGTGTCCGCCGCCACCAAGCTTTTCCATGATTACCTGTACGTTTACATCATCGACGGACCGGGCACTCATATAGACGGTTCCATCCTTCTCAGTTGTTACGAAGGATGCCCGGATTCCGTCAATGTTCAACAAATCATTTGCCACCTTTGCCGCAACAACGGTCGGTGCATCCGATTCTTTCGGATCCACTGTGGAAATTGCAAAGTAATCCATATAAATCTCTGAATTGATGACGCCCTCTGCCAATTGTCTGTATGTGTACATATCGCTTCGGAACATCTTTCTGACACGCACCACGTTTGCACCGCTTCTGCGCAGATAGGATGCTGCATCAAAGGTACGGACACCCGTCTTTGTCAGGAAATTATCCGTATCAATCACGATACCTGCATACATGGCATCTGCCTCAATCGGACGAAGCTTGACCTTGCCCTCAATGTACTGCAAAATCTCTGCAATCATCTCACACGCAGAGCTCGCATACGGCTCGATATAGGAAAGCGTCGCATTTTCAATAATTTCATCCGATTGCCGATGATGGTCAAACACAACGATTGATTTTGCCAGACTCAGCAATTCCTCACACTCTGTCATACTCGGTTTGTTGACATCCGTCACAACAACAAGTGTATTCGGGGTCACAAGACTGATTGCCTGCTCGCTGTTTATAATCATATCATCACCATAAACGCTGTTTCCCATAAATCCACTGATAATTGGGCGAATCGCAGACGTTACCTCATTAACTACGATATGCGCCTTCTTGTCCAATGTTTTAACCAATCGGTAAACGCCGACCGCCGAGCCGAATGCATCTGCGTCCGGACGCTTATGTGCCATAATCACGACACTGTCCTTGCTTGTAAGAAGCTCCTGAAATGCCTGCGCCTTGACACGCGCCTTGACAGTTGCCGATTTTTCTGTTCCCGCACTCTTTCCGCCAAAATATGTGGTCTTGTCTCCATATTTGACAACTGCCTGATCTCCGCCTCTGCCAAGCGCTAACCCGATTGCCATACGGGCACGCTCATATGCCTGTGCAAAGCTGTCCGTTCCGGCACCGACACCGATACTTAATGTAATCGGAATCTCATTTCCGACATTGATACTCTTTACTTCATCCAGAATTGCAAACTTCGTATCCCGAAGCTGTGGCAGATACTGCTGCCGGAATACAAACAAATACTTATCCTTCTCCAGCTTTTTTCCGATTGCATCAATGGTAGAAAGATACATGTTGATACGGCGGTCCACAAGCGCCTCAACGAGCGAATGTCGAACCTCCTCCGTATTTTCCATGACCTCATCATAATTATCAATATACAAAAGCCCTGCCACAAGCTTTTGATCCTCATTCTCCTTCTTGTACATCCGAAGCTCTGTCTCGTCATACAGGTACAGCGTAATCATCGCATCGGATTCCCGATTGACAAGCGATTCCTCTTCATTATCAATCAATGCCTCGCTGAAATCAATTCTCCGAAGCAGCGCCCGATACTGATAATCGCCATAGGAAAGGTCCATCTCCGTCTCCTCGACGGACAAAATATCACGGTCAATCCCCGGAAAGAAGAAGGAAATATTTTTACGAATCCGTTTCTTGGAACCCATACCGATTTTGTCTATAAACTGTGCGTTTCCCCACAAAATCTTTCCATCCGTGTCAAGCAGCGCATACGGAATATCCAACTCCCGGAGCAGCTCCTTTTGAACCTGTCCCTGTTCCAGCGCAAACCGGAACAAGACCGGCATAATTGCGCCCTTCATAACAAAATAAAATACAAGCTCTGCAACGACAAACACAAACACTGCCGCCGCTGCAATCACGCCGCTCTTTTTATCGTACACATACAAAATGACTGTCATCGCCACAAGTACAAGTGTAAGCATCAGCGGCATCAACAAGTATTTTTCAATTTTTTGTTTTAATATTTTTTCACTATTCATATATTTCGCCTGTTTGCATATCCATGCTACTTTGCAATATTATTTAAACGCTCCTTCACCTGTTCCAGTGTCTCGGTATATTTCTGAAGCTTTGTACGCTCCTCCTCAACCTTTGCAGCAGGTGCCTTATCTACAAACTTCGGATTTGCAAGCATCGAGGATGCACGCTTAATCTCACTCTCCAGCCTTGCCTGCTCCTTTGTGAGACGCTCAATCTCCTTCTCGATATCCACAAGCTCCGCAAACGGAATATAAATCGCCGCATCATGAATCACAACAGAAACCGCATCCTCTGCAATGCCTGTCTTATCCTCTTGTACATGCACATCACTCGCATATCCAAGCATACCAAAGAAATTCCGGCTTGCTTCAAATATCGACCGAATCTCCGGCTTCGCGGACACGACATATACGCTTGCCTTTTTGCTCGGTGCCACATTCATCTCTGTGCGGACATTTCGAATTCCCCGCACAGCCTCCTTAATCTTGTCAACCGCAGCCTCATCCTGCTTGAAATCATACGCCTCCTGATATTCCGGCCAGTCAGAAATCATAATGGATTCCTCGTCCGTCAAGGTGCAGAAAATTTCCTCCGTCACAAACGGCATATACGGATGAAGCAGCTTGAGTCCTGTCGTAAGCACAGTTTTCAGTGTCCAGAGTGCCGCAGCCTTTGTCTGATCCTCATCGTTCCAGAGTCTCGGCTTTACCATCTCAATATACCAGTCGCAGAACTCCTCCCACAGGAAATCATACAGCTTTGATACCGCAATACCAAGCTCGTATTTTTCCATATTATCCGTCACCTCACGCACAAGGTCATTCATCTTCGATAAAATCCACTTGTCCGCAAGTGTAAAGCCATACTTCTCCATAGCTGTCGCAACATCATTTGCCATATCCGCGTCCATGCCGGAAATATCTGCTTTCTCAATATTCATCATAATAAATCTGGAGGCGTTCCAAATCTTATTTGCAAAATTACGGCTTGCCTCGACACGTTCCCAATAAAAACGCATGTCATTTCCCGGTGCATTTCCGGTAATCAGTGTCAAACGAAGTGCATCCGCACCATACTTGTCAATAACCTCCAATGGGTCGATTCCATTTCCAAGCGACTTGCTCATCTTACGTCCCTGGTCGTCTCTGACAAGTCCATGGAACAACACCGTGTGGAACGGCAGCTTTCCGGTCTGCTCAATTGACGAAAATACCATTCGGATAACCCAGAAAAAGATAATATCATATCCGGTCACAAGCACATCCGTCGGGAAGAAGTAATCGAGGTCCTCCGTCTTCTCCGGCCAGCCAAGCGTTGAAAACGGCCAAAGCGCAGAGGAAAACCATGTATCAAGGGTATCCTCATCCTGTTTGATATCCTTGCTGTTACATTTCGGGCAGGTGTGAACCGCCTCTTTTGATACGATGACCTCACCGCAATCCTGACAATAATATGCCGGAATCCGGTGACCCCACCAAAGCTGTCTCGATACACACCAATCACGGATATTGTCAAGCCAGTTATAATAGGTTTTATCCATACGCTCCGGAATCAGCTTTAACTCACCGTTTAAAACGGCTTCCTTTGCCGGCTTTGCCATCTCGGACATCTTGACAAACCACTGTGGCTTTACGAGCGGTTCCACGGTTGTCTTACAGCGGTCATGCGTTCCAACCATATGCTTATGCGGAACGACCTTTACCAACAGACCGAGTGCATCCAAATCTGCCACCATAGCCTTTCTCGCCTCATAGCGATCCATACCCGCATATTTTCCGCCGAGCTTATTGATAGTTGCATCATCATTCATAATATTGATTTCTTCCAAATCATGCCGCTTGCCGACCTCAAAGTCATTCGGGTCATGTGCCGGTGTAATCTTCACACAGCCTGTTCCGAAATCCTTATCAACATAAGCGTCTGCAATAACCGGAATCTCTCTGTCTGTAAGCGGAAGCTTCAACATCTTTCCGATAATATCCTGATAACGTTCATCGTCCGGATTGACTGCAACTGCCGTATCACCGAGCAAGGTCTCCGGACGCGTCGTTGCAATCTCCACAAACCGTCCTTCCTCCCCGACAACCGGATAATTGATATGCCAGAAAAATCCATCCTGTTCCTCATGTACAACCTCTGCATCGGAAATCGATGTCTGACAAACCGGACACCAGTTTACGATACGGGAGCCGCGATACATATATCCCTTTTCATACAGCTTGCAGAAAACCTCTGTGACCGCCTGATTGTTTCCCTCATCCATCGTGAAACGCTCACGGTCCCAGTCTGCTGAGGAACCCATCTTCTTTAACTGATTTACAATTTTTCCACCGTATTCTCTACGCCAGTCCCAGACACGCTCCAAAAATTTTTCACGGCCCAAATCTTCCTTTTCGATGCCCTCTTTTTTCAGTGCCTCGATAACCTTTACTTCCGTCGCAATCGCCGCATGGTCAGTTCCCGGCTGCCAAAGTGCGTTATACCCCTGCATACGTTTAAAACGAATCAAGATGTCCTGCATTGTGTTGTCAAGGGCATGTCCCATATGCAGCTGTCCGGTAATATTAGGCGGCGGCATCACAATCGTAAATGGTTTTTTGCTCCGATCAACCTCCGCATGAAAATAACCTGCTTTCATCCATTTTTCATAAAGTTTCGGTTCTATCTCCGAAGGATTATAATTCTTGTCCAGTTCCTTTGTCATTGTCTCTTTCCTCCATATTGGAACATTTTTCTATTTAATCACAAATCTGTCTGCTACTCCAACGATAAATTATAGGATGCAAGCAGTTCTTTTATGTAGCTTTCTATATCCGGATTTGCATGAATGGAAGCCGTAAGTGCATTTCTCGCATTATCCCGGATTTTCTCACAGCTTGCTATTTTTTCCCGAAGCTTCTGGCGGCGCGCATTCAATCCATGCTTAATCTCCACCATCTCCCGCCGGTCAATCAGCGCACTCGTCTGATTCGGCCATACAAGCGGATCAGACAATCCGATATTCGCAAGCTGTTTAATCAGCTTATCACAATTTTTCTCATACTGTTCACTCGCCTGCGAATAGCGCTTCGCATCACGCTGCATCTGATTATATAACTCCCATCGATATTCCAGCTCCTTCACGGAGTTCACATCGTATTTTTCATATATATAATCCATTGTATTTGTATTATTGATATATTTCGCCTTTACCTTGTTTAGCAGGGACACGGCACGTTTAATCTTCGCATCCGTCTCCCGAATCCGTCTGCTCATCTCAACATACCGCACATAACAAACGGCAAAACACACGGTTGCAACCGCTCCCTCAATCGCTGCCGGGAGTGTCACATTTTGCTTTGACACAACTGCGACGATCAGCAGGGTCGCACTGATAATTAAAAACAAAACAAGCACTGCAATAAGTACTCCCCGGATGCGATACGAGTTATCCGTGTCCTCCACGCGTGCATACCTTAAATCTTCCTTTTCTCCCTCCAGATAGCTCATATCATTTTTCAGCATCGAATCACGCATTTCCATATCCATCAGACTTTTAATCGTATCCGGCACCTGCGATTCCTGATGCTTCATCGTATTATACTGTTCCATCGTCAGCAGATTCTCAGATTGTTGATAAAGATTGCGATTTCCATCCAGCTTCTCAATATTTTTTGCAGTCTGCACGATTTCCTCCGCCAGATTGACCGGAAGCTCCTCAATCCTCTGAATGTCAACTAAGTAATCCGTCACAACCTTATATTCACGTCTCATCTCATCCATGTGATAACTTACATCTACAAGCTGCTCGCAAAAATCCCCTACGGTTTTTTTCTCGCTGTTTGAGGAGACGGTCTCCTTCACTTCTTTTCGGATTTCCGGATCAACGCGCTCCTGACGCACAGCTTTTTCAGCGGCACGTCTCGCTCTCTCTTTATTTTTTTCGGTTCTTGATTGATTGCGCTGTCTTCTGCGTTCCTCCCGCAGACGTTCCTCTTCTTCAACCAAGGCATCATATTCGGCATCATCCTCATTGAGATATGCCCTGATTTTTTGAAATAATCCCATTAAATCGCCTGCTCCCTGAATTCATCCTTAAGTTGTCCGAGGATAATATCCATACGCTTGTCATAATCAATCATATCCTTGTTCATACGATTGTAAACCGCCCGCTGTAACATCGAGTAAATCGTCATCTCGCGGACATCCTCATTCGAATCTCCGATTTCAATCATCAGATTTTCAAAATTTTCTTCTTCCAAATCATACTTCCGCATTTCCTGTCTGATTGTTGTCGCATCATTTCCTGCCGAAAAAACAATCAGATAACTGCGCAGACTCTCCTCGTTTCCATTCAAGTCATACGCCTTTAAAAAGTAGTTCTTTGCATCCTCCACATCCATGTTGTTCGCTGCCGCAACACCGCGGTTATGATAGACATTTCCAAGAAATACCTTATCATGAATATCCTGCTGATTGTCGAGTATCTCATCGTAAATGGACGCTGCTTTAATATACCGCCGATAACCGAGATAGCTGTCCGCTTTCAGCTTTTTGCGTTGGCTTGCCGTCAGCCGGCGGTATTTCTGCCATGCCTCCACATAAGTTTCAATTTCTTCCGCTGTATAATAATCACCGGCATTCAAAATCTCAATCAGCAAATCCTGCGCAAAGGTTGCCTTGTTCGAAAGCGCCACCAGCTTCGCCGCAAGCTCCTGCATGCCGAGTTCGTCCCGTATCCAGTCAAACAGCTTCTCCGAGAGAGACGACTTGCTGATTAAAACCGTATTGTTGTAAATATAAAAGCATAGCTCCTCGTAAGTGTAAATTTCCACCTTCGTATTTAAAAATATGAATGGATGGGATGCTTCCTTTTTTGTACATAGGATAATTTTTGACATTAAACCTCAAACTCCTTACGATAAATCTTGTTTGTAGTCGGAAACAGCTTTCCAAAACCGACATCCTTGATGATAAATGCTCCACGATGCGGGTCTTCAAATTCCACCTCGACCGAAAACTTGGATGTCTTATTCGGACGTTTCGGAATTCCGTGCAGTTTCACGACCTCCCGTTCCTCCTGCCCGGTTTTTCGATTCCTGTATATCAAAGTCAAAGACTCCGTATCATCTAATATAATGCTGATTCCGCCATGAATGTTGTACCACTGCCTTCCGCCAAGTGCAATCGGAATAAAGTCATCCTCCTCTTCCCCCGAAGAAATTCCGATATCAAAGATGACATTTTCCTTCGTCTCTACAAAATATTGTTTGTAAAACTCACTGTACTCACCGCCAACGGCTTTATAGCAAGCACCTTTTGTATAAATATTCTGACCTGCAAACACGCGTCTGCCCTGTGTCAGAAGCTCTCTCGATTTGTTCAGCCATTTTTCCGAGAATCCAAGTCCCGTCAGATAAATCGCCGAAATATATGTCTTTTTTGTCTCCGCCGCCACAATCTTCGAAAATGTAATATCCATGAGAATATTGTCACCACCGAAGGACGCAAGATTGAAATTTTCCGAATAGTCCTCATGCACCACGCTGATTGTATCCAGTTCATGCCCTTTGGAAATATCAATCCGGTAATAGTGAAGTCCGTCTGCATTGTAGTCAAACAAACCGACGCTGTGTGTCCGAAGACTCTCCTCCTGATTGAAGATATAATATAAGCCGCTGTCCAAATGGCTCGTAATCTCCACCTGTTCCTTTTCCACGCCAAGCTCTTTGTAGAACGAAGATAACACCCTGAATAAATCCTTATTGTACTCCGGAATCGTTATCACGAGCTTTTTCACAGTTGCGCCTTCATAGCGGTAAAGGAACGAATCCACATGCATTTTAAGCATCATCAAAAACAATTTCCGATAGCTGTAACGCACATTGTGAACCTCCACAGTCTCCTCACTTCTCGCATTCTGAAACAATTCATCCAGCACAATTCCCTGTTCCTTGAAACGTGCCTCGGAGGCCTCCGAGCCGACATACCAATCACCTGTCTCAAGTCCGAAGAACAGAATATTCGGCATCATATAAGTCTCTTTATTATTTAATTGATTCACAGTTTCCGGTTCTCTCGTAATATCATTGTAAAAACTAATCTGTGTGGAATCGGAACACAGGTCCATGCCTATGTAATATGCTTCTGACATGCTTTTGTACCTCGCTTACAATATACTAAGGTTCTCTTCAAACAGATGTACCGTATTCAGATATACATCCAGTGTTTCAAGCAGTTCATTGTCCTCACGCATCTCCTGATTAACGAGCATGCTGTTGATGATTTCAAAACGATTTCTTTCCTTGCGGTTAAACGCCTTTGACTTCAAAGACTCACTCTCAACTACATAGGAGCTTCCCTGCTCATCATCCGCAATTTCATACACAAGACGTTCCCCGTGAAATACAACATATTCCTTCACATACATACCCGGAATCATCTCATCGAGAAGCTCTGTCTTGTAAATCAGATTCTGTCTGGAGCCTGTATCAAATGCATACTTGACCGTTACCTGCTTACCCGGCTCGTTCTTGTAGATTAAATACGTCTTCAACATGACATCCTGCGGCAGCTTGACAAAGGACTGGAAATTCTTATAAAACGGAAGCAGCTTTCCTGCATCCATAAATTTATTCACAGCCTCTTTAATCCAGGTCTTCTGCTCCGGTGAATACCGGTCAAGCTTTGAAAAATGATGCAGCATCGACATACGCGATATCTCATCATCAATATTACCCTTTTGAATCTCCTGATATAAGCAGTCAAACACGCCACTCGGAATCTGCTCATCCTTAATCAGATAATTATAGCAGGTGAACCGCAAAAATGCCTTTACAACCAATCCACGATTTCTGCCCGCATAATATGCGGTAAAGATATCGTAAATATACTCCACATTTCCCATGGCAAACATCATCTGCGCCAATGTATTTTCTGCAAGCAGGGAAATATCCCGCACACGGTTTCTCGCGGTCTTAAACAATCCTGCAAGCTCCTCCAAATCACCTTTGAAATGATGCATGATATAAACCATGATTCGCTCATTTACCTTACCGGTTTTGTACAGATGAACGCAGATGGCAAGCAGGTCCTCATTCAAAAATCCATTGCTGTCCTCCACGCCGTAATCAGCAAGCCGGTAAAGCTCCTCGCTGTCAATCTCGTCAAAGCCGTAAAGCTTCACAGCCTGAAACGCTTTATCAAACATGTTCATATCGACCATATAGGCAATAATCACACGCGCATTCGCATGGTTCAGATACTCGATATCGAGTTTTTCAAGATACTTGGAAAGCACCTCGTTGTCGAGATTTTCATGGTAATATTCTATAATATTCAAATATGCCTGCTGCTTGTAATCATAAGAAATCTCATCACAGCTTACGATATCACGGGCCGCATTCACCTCGATTGCCTTCTTAAATGTAAAATCACCGAGCTGTTCATAGTTATGCAAAAGCACCCGGTAATCCCGCGGACTGTATTTGCAGCAGATATCCATATACGCCTTCTCATCCACAATCCGCTCTAAGCGGTATGGAATTGAACCTGCATAACGATTTCCGGCACTATCCTCGAAGATAATAGACGCCGCATTGGACAAAATCTCCACATACGCTTCACCGTTTATAATCGGAATGCGCTGTACCTCCTTCAATTCCTGATGCGTAACGATAACCGCACGCACACCGCGGTTAAAGCACACCAGCTTTCTCCGGAATATAATATTAATCAGCTTGCTGGCGTAAAGCGGGCTGACTGTCTCCGGCTCCAAAAATTCATCGTACAAGACTGTCAGATCATCGCTGACCTTGCCCTTGATGATCATATTTTCCATAAAATCCTGCATCGTTGTCGCATACTCATGGTATACCTTCATATGCTGGGATTTATTGTAAATAACATTCGCATATAAATAAGCAAGCTCATCCTCCGACAGTGTATTTTTATAATTCAGATACATCAGTACCGACTGCGGAATCAGATCATACCGGGAAAAATTCATGCTCTTTACAAAGCACTCATTGAGCCCGATAAACTTTAAATTACGTTCCACGGCATCGCGGTAAAAACGGTGGTATTTATTGTCAAGCTTTCCGGCACTAATCAGCATGGAACAGATACTCTTTAACACCTCATCACTCTTTTTCTTGGAGTAAATGCTGTCGAGGATTTCAAATATCTTCGGATCAAAATCCCGGAATGATGCGGCAAGCTGAATAAATGCTTCCACAACCTCATCCGACAAATACTGATGCCGCAGGCCCCAACGGATTGTCATAACCTCCAAATCCGTTATATGCTTTAACAAAAGTGGGTTATTATTCAACACCTCGCACAACTCCATATACATGAGCGGGCTGTTATAACCCTGTTCATAAAGAGAACGTACTTCCCTGTACAGTGCCGTCTGATCATTGCTGTAGCTGTCATCCACAAACACCATAAGCCAGAAATAAAAAATCTTGTCTGATTCTGTGCGATACGCATTCCGTATCAATTCCTTTGCTTTTCTGATGGCGTCGCTGTCCTTGCTTACCATTGACTTCAAATATGCATAATAGCAGCTCTGTTTTCCGTTCATGCCGGAATTATCCACATCTGCCTCAATACGCGTAAATTCCTGTTCCACCTTTTCGGTCTCACCCTGCATAATATTCATATGCATCGTACCGAGACGATATAAATCCTCCTCCGGAACATAACGTGTCAGATTGCCAAATGCAAACAAAGATGAGCTGATATAATCCCGAAGCTGAACCCGTCCCATGCGGTAATCCATGTACGCTTTCACAAGACGTGTCTGATTCGACTTAATCAGGTGATTTTTACTGCCCGGCTTCGTGATTGACAGGTCTCTTGCCGATGGCTTCGAAAGATTAATCTCAACCTCAATTGTCTGATATACATTTTCAATTATGATTCTTCCGGAGGTCACACCGTCCGGAATATTCTCCGGTGAAATCAATACATCTAATGCGAATAAATTGCCATAAAAATCTGCACTTGTGATTACCTTGCGCGCCGGAATAATAAAGTCCTCGGTTGCGCGGACAGTCGAGCTGCTGTAACCCCATGTGTTCTTACTGATATTGATGGAAATTTTAGACAATTCCTCCGGAAATTCCACATTAATCTTTGCTTTCGATACCGAGAGCGTCAGTGCACGTTTCTTATGTACATACACTAAAAACTCCTCCAGCGCCTGATTGACAGACTGGCTCGCCATCAAGCTTTCGTATATCTGTTTGATGACCGGATCACGGTTGATAAATGTACGTTTAAAATCATCGCGCACAAACACGCGCGCCGCCTCCGCCCAATTGCTCTCCGCAAGCGTCGCAAACTTAAACAGGTCATCAATTTTCTGATCTCCGTATTTTACATATGGCGTCGTAATGTCAATATCGTACGGAATTTTAAATTCTCCGCCGTCCGTGATGACACTGATATGACCCTTGTAATTCTTTCCTGCTTCCAGACAGGTTGCATCAAATGAAAACCGCACATCAAATTTTCTGGCAATAAATGTATGCTGCTCAAATCGAAGCATATAACGGCTGTCATAAACCATTGCCTTAATCATATGGTCATTCGTACTGCTGACTGTAAAGATGCCTTCGTACACCGTTCCCGACTCAATATTCAGTTTGATAAACTCCTCTGAAATTGATACGCAAGGTCTGTCTACCTGAAATTCTCCTTTTGCGTAATGTTCTACTATCGCCTTCATGGCATCTCCTTTTGTTTTCTGTATTTTGAGAATGAAAAGCCACTTGTCATTCGTCTGTTTAATAGGTATAATGACTGATAACAGGGTATAGTTTCCCCACTATCCCCTTTTAACACATATCACATTATAACAAACCCCCTTTGTTTTTTCAAGATAGGGATGTATATACATAGAAGGAGGATTTTATGAATCAAGGACCACTTCGAATTGAACAATTTGAAACCGTACGATTTGACCTAAACTGCAACCCGCTCGGTGTACCGGAGAGCGCAACAAATGAGATTATGAAAAACCTGGACTCCATCAGCCGCTACCCGGATATATTTTACGACACCCTCAAAAATGGGCTTGCAACCTACGCACGCTGTGAAGCAGAGCATCTTGTTATGGGAAGCGGTTCTTCTGATTTACTTCGTCTTTTTACAGCCTTAATTGCGCCGAAAAAAGCGTTGTTGCCGATTCCTTCTACGACAGAATATGAGAATGTGCTTTCCGTCTACGGATGCGAGACGGAATTTTACGAGCTTGCAATTGCCGATGACTTCCGACTCGACATACAGGATTTTATCGCAAAGCTTTCCCCGGAATATGATATGGTAATCCTCGGCAACCCAAACAATCCGACTTCCCAAATGATCACGCGGGAAGACATGACAGAGCTTGCAAAGGCATGCAGGGATAACGGCATCTTTTTATTAATCGATGAAATGTACATTGAATTTACGGAAAAATATGAATATCACACTGCAATTCCGCTTGTGAAGGAATTTGATAATATCGCAGTACTGCGGAGCGTCTCCAAATTTTTCTCAGTGCCGGGGCTTCGCCTTGCCTATGCGGTCATGAACAATGAAGCGGATATGGCGATTATCAACATGACCTCGACACCAAACAGTATATCGTGTCTGACCGCAGCCGCCTGCACGGCGATGCTCGAGGACAAAGGATACATCCGGGAATCCCGCTCCATGATTTTCACAGAGCGCAATCTCATCTGCTCTGCCATGGGTACAAGCAAAAATTTGCGCCTGTTTAAACCAAGCGCAAATTATGTTCTCATTCAGATATTAAAAGAAAATATCCATGCCAGAACCCTTTTGGAGCAATGCAAATTAAAAGGCATCATCCTTCGTAACTGCGAAAATTTCCGGGGATTAGACGACCGGTTTGTCCGTTTTTCCATCATGAATCCGGCGCAAAATGATCTCATGGTCAACACCATTCTGGATGCACTTTCATAAGTCGATGATTTATGAAAGCTCCCTGTTACACATATCCAACGCGGACGCAATGACAGCATCCATGTCATAATATTTATATTCTCCAAGCCGTCCGCCGAAGATGATATGCTTCTCCTGCTCACCAAGCGCTTTGTATTTTTGGTACAGGGCGCTGTTTTTTTCGTCATTTACAGGATAGTACGGCTCATCCCCAAGCTTCCACTCCGATGAATATTCACGGGAAATAACAGTCTTTTGCAAGTCATTTCCGGCATCATCCTTTCCAAATTCAAACCACTTATGCTCGATGATTCGTGTCCACGGCGTTTCCGCATCCGTGTAGTTGACTGCAGCATTTCCTTGGAAATTCGGCGTGTCAAGAAGCTCTGTCTCAAAACGGACAGAACGATATTCGAGCGCACCGAGCTTATAATCAAAATACGCATCAATGGCACCGGTATAGACTACCTTTTCTGCCATGGCATCAAATGCTTCCTTATTCTCAAAATAGTCTGTAGAAAGGCGTACCGGAATATCTTTAAGCAGATTCTCCACGAGCTTTGTATACCCACCCATCGGGATTCCTTGATAGAGCGCATTAAAATAATTGTTGTCAAAGGTCAGGCGTACCGGCAGACGCTTGATAATAAACGCCGGAAGCTCCGTGCATGGACGACCCCACTGTTTTTCTGTATAGCCTTTGACAAGCTTCTCATAGATATCCGTACCCACAAGGCTGATTGCCTGCTCCTCCAGATTTTTCGGCTCTGTAATTCCTGCCTCTCGCTTTTGCTTTTCAATCATGGCTGCCGCCTCTTCCGGTGTCACGACTCCCCACATCTTATTGAACGTGTACATATTAAACGGAAGGCTATAAAGCTCGCCCTTGTAATTTGCCACAGGGGAATTCGTAAATCGGTTAAACTCTGCAAACCGGGTAATATACTGCCACACTGCTTTGTTATTTGTATGGAAAATATGGGCTCCGTATTTGTGTACATGAATGCCTTCCACATCCTCCGTATATACATTGCCTGCGATATGCGAACGTTTGTCGATTACAAGCACCTTTTTCCCTTTTTCCTTTGCCTGCTCGGCAAATACTGCGCCGTAGAGTCCGGCACCGACTATCAGATAGTCATATTCTTTCATAGTTATACTCCTTTCGTTTAATACGTTTAATACGTTTAATACGTTGCATAGGATATACAATTTCACGCAGACACACTCCCGTTCTAAAAACACGTAGTGGATACTAAATTCGTGCTTCGCACTCATTAAGTACCAACGTGTTTTTAACGGTCTGCTTCGAAATTGTATATTCTATGCAACTTACATTTTAAATGTATGAGAAATTATATATTACAGACAGCTCATATATGAACTGTTTATTCAACTGTATATTACAAGCGGCTCACATGAGAAATGCCTTAGTCTCGGCAGAAGATGTCTCGTGTGTATACCTTGTCCTTGACGTCATCCAATTCTTGGCTATAGCGGTTTGCTATGATTGCATCGCTCTGCTGTTTGAACGCCTTCAAATCATTTACGACCACAGACCCGAAAAAGGTTGTACCATCTTCAAGTGTCGGTTCGTAAATAATTACACGCACGCCCTTTGCCTTGATTCGTTTCATGATGCCCTGAATTGAGCTCTGACGGAAATTATCGGAATTCGACTTCATCGTAAGTCGGTAAACGCCAACCACAGCCTCCCGCTCCTGTTCTGCGCACCATTCATTATTTTCCGAATATCTGTAATACCCTGCTTTTTCAAGCACGCGGTCTGCGATAAAATCCTTTCTTGTCCGGTTGCTCTCCACGATTGCCGATATCATATTCTGCGGCACATCCGCGTAATTCGCAAGCAGCTGTTTTGTATCCTTCGGCAGACAATACCCACCATAGCCAAAGCTTGGGTTATTGTAATGTGTGCCGATACGGGGATCCAGACAGACTCCGTCGATAATCGCCTGTGTGTCAAGCCCCTTCATCTCTGCATACGTGTCCAGCTCATTGAAATACGATACACGCAATGCCAGATATGTGTTTGCAAACAGCTTTACAGCCTCCGCCTCCATATATCCCATAATCAATGTATCGATATCTTCCTTCAATGCGCCCTCCTGCAAGAGCCTTGCAAATGTATGTGCAGCTTCTGTCAAAGCTTCATCCTTTTGATCAGTTCCGACTATAATCCGGCTCGGATACAGATTATCATACAATGCCTTTGATTCCCGCAGGAACTCCGGGCTGAATAAAATGCGTTTTGTCTTATATTTCTCACAAACGGAACATGTATAACCAACCGGAATCGTAGATTTGATTACCATGACTGCATCCGGATTTACCTTCTGTACAAGCTCGATTACCGATTCCACGGCAGATGTATCAAAGAAGTTTTTCTGACTATCGTAATTCGTCGGTGCCGCAATCACGACAAAATCCACATCCCGATACGCCGTCTCTGCATCAAGAGTTGCAAACAGATGCAGGTCCTTCTCTGCTAAGTATTTGCTAATATAATCATCCTGAATCGGTGAGATGCACCGATTGATTTTATCCACCTTCTCCGGAACGATATCGACTGCCGTAACCTCATGGTTTTGTGCCAGCAGTGTCGCAAGGGATAATCCAACATAACCGGTTCCTGCAACTGCTATTTTTATATCCTCAAATTTTCTCATGATTTATTTTTCCCTTCTTAGTATTGTATTTCTTTTGTATCGCCCAATATCCGGCCAGCAAAGCAATTCCAATCACAGAGATGATTATGCCATGTACCAGATACGGAATATGGTATTCCATCTCGATTTGATTCACTCCGTCCTCTAAAGGAATCGACATCAAACAATCACCGAATAATTCCGGCTCAATCCTCTGTCCATTGCATGTGACTGTCCACCCTCCCGAATAAGGAATGGATAAAAACAGGTTTTCACCTTTTTTTCCTTGAACGGTACAGGAAACATTTCCATTCTCAATAAAAAGTTGACTTTCTTTTTTCTCGGATATCTGTTCCGTTACTGTTTTCAAAAGGTCTAAATCTAACACATAGAACTGCTCATCTAAAATATTCAGTCCTTTTTTAGCCTCAAGCGAAATCGTAATTTCACGCACGTTTGATTCATTTCTAATATAAAAAACACTTTGCGACATCCAGCATGAATAAAATATGTCCTCATATCCTTCCTGGTGAATCTTCGCATCCATCTCAGCGCCCCATGGGATATTCCCATATACCGCATAATTTCCCTCCGGAATATAAAGATGGTATGTTCTTATATTGTTCTCAGTTTCACTTTCATATTCTATACGAGAATACAACTGTACATTTTCCCCATATAATTCACTATACAATTCATTCTGATATTCAAATGGATTTGTAAAGGCAATCTCTTTTTGGGATGATTTATAAGAAAATGCCATCGGTAAACAATATGGATTCTCATATACCATCTTTCCATTATATGTTCCCATATCCTCTCTCAAAAGCAGTCCATTCACTTGATAGGAAGACAAAACGTATTTCACTCCCAATAAAGAATCTGCGGGGACGATAGAGGTTTCTACGTTATTAATACATCCCGCATCCATTTTATATCCAATATGATCCAAAAGCAGTATCTGACGATTATCCGGGCAGGAGGTATATCCTACATTTGACCAGAAATTATACCCAAAAGATTCATCTAAATTCGCTTGGCAGTTTCGAAACGATAGCTGTGCGATACGATAATATGTTGAATCCTGCTGTTTGATTTCATTTAATTGAGCCATTTGACCATCTACATAAGTTCTATATTGACCAACATTATCCTTCCCATAATTAAAAATCAAATATTTTGCATTATATACCAATTCTACCGATGCAATCAAAAGCATTCCGATCACAGCTATATATTTCAAATGCCCTTTCTTCCTGAAATAGGCAGTAAAACATACCGTAAAAATGAACAAGCATGCTGCCGTTATATATACTTGATAGTATGAATATATCGGGACAACATATGTCACGCATAAATAGATAAAAATATACCCGTCCGCCAGTTTAATATAATTGTCCTTTTTCTCCTGTTTTGCATAATTCAAAGCTGCAACATACATAAGAAAGAAAATAATTATATATGAATACCTATACCAATAACTAGTTGCATCTTTAAAAAGCGAAAACAAAAAGAACATTGGATTATAAAAGTATATTACAACAGAAAAAAACAAACCACTTCCTATGACAACTTTATCTTTTAATGTATATTGCTTATTCCAAAAAAAACTTATGGTTCCTAGCAATATAGCAGAACCCGCAAACAAAGAAACCCGACCACTGTCACTCATTCCTCCTATCGTGTAATCCCGGATGGCTGAAACAATGTTTCCTGTAAATACATTCTGTATCAAATTAAAATCAAAAGAACTGCCTTTGCCTCCTCGTAAATCGACCACTGTCGGCAAAAACAAAATCGCACTCATCAATACCCCAATTCCCATTGCTACCCCATATTTAATGAAATAAAGGAAAACCCTTCGGAATTGTTCTTTATGATTGCACATATACAATAACAATTCTATTATAAAAAAGAAGATAGAAAACACACAATTGATACCCGCAGTGTACCAATTAAAAAGAATCGACAATGCTACAGCAATAGACAAAAAGGTAATATTATTGTTTTCAATCACCTTATGCACACCTAACAAAATAAGCGGCAGCATATATACACCATCCAGCCACATGACATTACTGCATTGTGCCAAATTATACTGCATCATGGCATAACCTAATGAAAGCAAAACTACGATAACCTTATCTATCTTACTCCGAAAACGCACTTGCAAATAATAGCAGGAAGTCAATGCCGACAACGAAATTTTAATAGCTACAATCAAAGAAAGAAATGTATGTAACTGTGATTTCTTAAAAAAGATTACAAGTAAATTGAAGGGAGATGCCAAATAATAACTGTAAATACCAATACATCCATCCCCTAACGTATTTGTCATACTATACTTTATATGATTTGTTCCTCTCAATACATCCTGAAAATAAGAAAAAAAATCAAGATACTGTATGTCTGCATCCACGCCGGCAAGCGTTCTGTTTCCAAATGGTGCAATATGCATAATGCCATATAAAAGAACCATCATGAAAAATGCCAATCCAAAGGAACAAGCGCATAACAGACATCTGTCTTTTTTATTTTTTTGTGCTTCTACCGTTTTCATCCTTTACCCCTTTTTCTTTTTTGCAGATATTCTCTATTTTGGCTTTTCCTTTTGTATTTGTCAAGCATCGTATGCTATACTTTTTATAATCATTATTAACAAATATCAAAAAGGGAATCGAAACAAGCTATGAATTTTACAAGAGAGCAATATTTAAACAAACTTGTACAATTAGAAAGAAATGGTCGCTGCAAACTGATATACAGTATTCGTTTTTGCGGCAGGACCCAGCTTTTTCGTTCTTTCATAAACCGTCTGCTCACAGAAGGTATCCCAAAATCACAGATATTAGTCTATGAACTTGGGGCATGGAACATGGCGAATCTGACAGAGGGAGCGCGTCTGCTCGCCGATTTAGAATCCCGGATGAAGCCTAATCAAACCTATTATATCATTCTTGACGATTTTCATCTTCTGAAACACCCGGAGATTGTTTTACAGGCACTTGCCAAACGAAAAGAACTGGATCTCTATCTGTCCGCTGACAACATGTCTATGCTTGATACCAACTATATAAAGCAGCTTTTTGATGTGGACGTTATCATGCTCCACCCTGTATCTTATCGGGAATATCAAGACTTTTTCCGTGAATCCACCGATGAAACATGGCAAAACTTTATAGTATATGGCGGAATGCCATTTATGCTAAACAAACAGCCAAACGAAGAAAAGAAACGTCATCTGCTTACTCTTGTGAATGCTTACTACATTCCACATATTGCAGACCGGCATCACATTCGAAACCAGGAAGCTTTAAGCAGCATGCTCCATTCCATTGCTGCACATACGGGTGTTCCTTCTACCTATTTACAGCTTTCTAAGGCCGTTTCCCTAAGCAGTGCCACTTTCAAAAAACATGAACAATATTTGGAGGATGCTTTTTTAATTAATCGTGCACCGCGCTTGGATATATGTAAAAACCGATATTTTGATTCACAGGCAAAATTCTACTTCGCAGATCACGGCATCTGCAATGCATGCCTGCAGTTTACTATGGGAAAAGACAAGCTTCTTGAAACAATCGTGTATAACGAGCTGCTTTGGCGCGGATTTTCCGTCGACACAGGTGTTTTGGAGTTCTTTACAAAAGACCAATACCAAAGTACAATACGAAACCGGCAAAATGTCGATTTTATAGCACACCGCCATGAGAAAAGCTACCTCATACAGCTTGCAATCTCAAAGACCGATTTCACGGAAAAGCATAGCACGCTTGTCCGAATCCGACTACCATATGAAAAGCTGCTCTTATGTACAGATACTGTTTTACCTCACAAGGACGCTTATGGAATCAAAATCATGCATGTCCGCGATTTTCTCTTGTCCGCTGCCAAATGAAAAGAGACCGGACTTCCCCCTGAAAATCCGGTCTCCCTATGTAAATACACACATTGGAGTTATTGTTTTTCATCCGCTCAACAATAACTCCGGCTCTCCCCAAGATGTCCAGTCGGCTTGCATCCGCTGAACAAATTGTATAATACCAAATTATTCCTATTTGACAAGTAGGTTGGCATACTTGGTCGTTTTTTGGGCATACTTTGCAATTTATTTCAAACATTTGTGTATAATGTGTCTGTTTTTGACAAAATGCGACAAACGCTTATACATTTTGAAAAAACAGTTGAAATTTATATGCTGCCTGTTGTATGATTGTGGGTGTTGGTAAAACATCTTATGAAACATGGAGAGTTATCGAAGTGGTCATAACGAGCCGCACTCGAAATGCGGTTGTCCTTTTTGGGCACGTGGGTTCGAATCCCACACTCTCCGCTTATAAAACAGCTCAGACACACCCGTCTGGGCTGTTTTGGCATACAATAAAATTTTACACAAAAGGGAGCAGCACATGAAAGTTATATTTTGCAGATGGAAAAGCATATGTGAAACAGGCATTACAAATGCCTTTCATCGTCTCGGCGTTACACTTGTCACGATGGACCGCCCATTTGAAAGTGTGGACTATGACAAAAATTATCTGAACGCACTCGCAGAATTAATCCAAAAAAACGAAGATGCCGTATGTGTATTTACCGTCAATTTCCAGCCGATTATCGCCCGCTGCTGCAAGGTATTTAAACTCCCGTATCTCTCATGGACAGTCGACTGTCCAAGCTTTCAGCTGTACTCCGACACGATTGCCTACCCGACAAATCGTATATTTTTATTGGATCGCATGCAGTGGAAGAAATTTTCACCGAGCAATCCGGACTGTATCTTTCATCTGCCTATGGGTGCTGATGTTGCAACATGGGATGCTGTCAAAATAGCCAAAGAGGATCACCAATTATATGACTGCGATATCTCCTTTGTCGGTTCTCTGTATTCGGAAAAAACAAGGTATAATGAAATTGAAAAGGACCTGCCGGATCATATGCGCGGCTTTGTAGATGGTCTTATAAATGCACAGTTAAATGTCTATGGATATAATTTTTTGGAGGATTCCATCACAGAGGAATGGGCGAAAGAATTTAAGCAATATGCCGGCTGGATTCCGCTTGCAGAAGACTACACAGAAGATGTAAAAGGAATTGTAGCGGACACTTACATCGGATACAAATGCACCGAGCAGGAACGAATCCGCACCTTTAACGCCATCGGCAGTCATCTGAAGGAAATGCGCCCCGAGGGGAAGGATTATCGGTTTGACCTTTGGACATTAAGCGATACCAAGCCACTGCATAATGTAAACTGTCGGGGTGGCGCAGACTCCAACACGATGATGCCGAAGATTATCAAATGCAGCAAAATCAATCTGAACCTTACAAACCGTCCGATTAAGACCGGGCTTCCGCTCCGCATCTTTGACCTCATGGCATGCGGCGGTTTCGTGCTTTCAAACTACCAGGAGGAAATTCCGGAGCTGTTTACGCCGGGCGAGGATATCGTCGTATATGACAGTATCGCAGATATGCTGAACAAAATTGATTATTACCTCGAACACGAGGATGAACGAAAACAGATTGCAGAAAACGGATACCGAAAGGTAAAGGAATTACACAGCTATGATGAGCGGATTGCTGCGATGTTTTCCGTGAGCGGGTTATTATAAACCCGCTCATACTCCTTCATAATTATCTATACTCCCGAATCGCTTTTTCCCGCTCCTCATAGTAGCTTACAAGGTTTATAAATCCATCATCATGGATGCACCACGGCTTCTCCATATACGGAACCACAACCTTATATCCCCGTTTTCGAAATTCTATACTCTGTGATACATCATAGAAATCCCATTTATCGAAAATATCCTCTCTCCACGGAATATCATATTGGGTTGCCAGCAGGAGTCCGTCCAAAGCCTCTACCTCAGCATAAGCAACGCTTTTATCAACCACATATTCCAAATCCAGAACTGCAATTCCACTTACATTGCTTGAATAAACCATCCCGATTCGTTCTGACCACCACGGAATCATGTTCTCAGGTAGCCGCAATGTCCCGACCATACCAATCATGCCAACCGTGTCATCTGCGAACAAGCGAAGAAGATGCGAGATGAAATCCGGTTCCACAATCATGAC
The DNA here is from genome assembly GCA_964563955.1 of uncultured Bacteroides sp. GTDB lineage: Bacteria > Bacillota > Clostridia > Lachnospirales > Lachnospiraceae > Coprococcus_C. The sequence goes on from CAZLZH010000008.1 coordinate 44,984, forward strand.
ATCCTGATGCAGATAGACCTTATACTTGGCATCACTGGCATGCATTCCTTCATTGTATCCGGATGTCAGACTCTTTGCATCCTTAATACTGATGGCATCCACGCTATATCCTTCCGGAACCTTCAATTTACTGATAAAATGCATCGCCTCTGCTTCATATTGTTCATGATTTGTGCACATGATAAAGCATATTTTTTTATCATCCATTTGAAATCTCCTTATTCTACAATGCCATTCCCGTTATAGCACTTACCTTTTGCCGCATCCCGTCCTTGTCCATGCATGCAATCAAAATCATGCTGCGCAATAATTCCTGCGAAACAGCATACTCTTTTACAAACTGGTTTAAAATACGCTCTGTATCCTTCTCCCGCAAAAACTCCAATTCCCACAGCCAAAATTTTATCTGTTGAAAAACATCTATCAGTTCCTCTAAGGAATCCCCATAATCAAACACAACTCTATGTTCACCGGCACTTCTTTCCGCTCTATATACCTGTATGAAGATGACCATATATGCGTATAATGTATTTTTTGTCTGAACCTCTTCCGTCATGGGATCATTTATGAGTTTATCAAGTAAATCATATGCCTGTGCAGTATGAAATCGTATTATTTTATTAAATATAGCTATTTTTTCATCAATCAGAGAATCGTATTGATCATGCCACTTCCGTTCTTTCTTCGCCAAATCAATCGCATATTCCTCTGTTCTACATATGTCCTTTAAACTCATCTCTTTCGTTCCCCTTGTTTTTCTGTCATAAAGCAGCCTCTTTTTTTGACCACGAATATGTTTGTGTATATTTTATCATAAATGCACCTTGACGTACAAACCATTTCATAATACTCTTAAACATATACTAAAAAACAGATAATGTTTACTGCGCAGGAGAACAAAGCATGAAAATACTTTTTTGCACATGGAAAAGCATATGTGAACCCGGACTAATCAACGCATGCCGGAAAAAGTCATATGAAGTATTTGAATTTGACGAACCGTGCAGCAGCGTTGATTACGATACGGTATACATGAAAAAATTAGCAAACTACATCAGCGAAACAGGAACGCCAGACTGTATATTTTCTATCAACTTTATTCCTGTCATATCAAGATTATGCAACAGGCTCAACATTATGTACATTTCATGGACTGTTGATTGCCCTTGCTTAACCCTGTATTCCGAAACGCTTTCTTTCCCTTGCAATGAAATATTTTTATTTGACAGATTGCAGGTTGAAAAATTTTACTCACTAAACCCTGGGCATATTCATCATCTCCCTCTTGGCTGTGATTTGGATTTACTGAATCTACCAATCAGCCGAAAAGACAAAGAACAATTTAATTGCGATATTTCCTTTATTGGCTCCTTGTACACGGAAAAATGCAAATTTGACACTGTACAGCCACGTCTGCCGGAATATATGAATGGATATATACAAGGACTTCTATCCGCACAGCAGAATGTGTGGGGCTACAATTTTATTGAGGATTCGATAACCGATTCCTTTGCCGAGGAATTTCGTTCCTTCGCCGACTGGTCAACACCTCCTGACTACAGAGAGGACACGATAGGCATTGTTGCAGACCAATATCTCGGATATAAATGCACTGCCCTTGAGCGTACCGCTACCCTTCAGGCAGTCAGCAATTCTTTTCAAACGGATATTTATACCCTAAGCGATACATCCGCTTTGAAAAGCATACATAATCGTGGGCCTGCCGATTCCAACTGGATGATGCCCCGCATATTTAAATGCAGCAAAATCAATTTAAATATTACACTTCGTTCCATCAAATCCGGGATTCCGCAAAGGGTATTTGACATTTTAGGCTCCGGTGGCTTTCTTATCACAAATTACCAGCCTGAAATTGCAGAATTTTTTGAAGACGGTGTCGATTTAGTCATGTATGACAGCACGCCTGACCTTCTGGCCAAATGTGAATATTACCTTGCACATGATAATGAACGTACAAGTATTGCGCGGCATGGTAACGAAACAATCCAAAAGCATTATAGCTATGATAAAAGGATTGATCAGATATTTGAGCAAATCCAATCGATATCAACCTAAAATATAAAGGAGCCAATATGCATACATTATCCATTTGTATTATCACAAAAAATGAGTGTGAAAATCTAAAAATATGTCTATCCAGACTTTCGAAGTACAATCAGAACAACGAATTTGAGATTGTAGTAATCGACACAGGGTCCTCCGACAATTCCAAGGAAATTGCGCGGAACTATACCGACTGCGTATATGACTTTGCCTGGTGTGATGATTTTTCTGCTGCAAGAAACTTTGCCATCAAAAAAGCCGGCGGCGATTATATTCTTATGCTCGATACTGATGAATTTGTAGACGACTTCGATCTGGCACAAACGAATCAGTTAATCAGGCGCTATCCGAACTGCGTCGGGCGCATACACAGAAAAAATATATATCAGAGTAACGGCAACGATATGAGCAGCAATGAGCACGTCAACCGGCTCTTTCCAAAGAGATCCTTTTGCTATGAGGGAAGAATTCACGAGCAAATTGTCAAAATTCATGATACGCCCCTCTCAGAAGCAGATGCCCAGTATGACACATATGTGATTCCGTTTTTTACGACCCATGTAGGATATCAGGGCGATCAAGCAGCAAGGGAGCAGAAAGCAAAAAGAAATCTGGAGCTGCTTTTAAAAGAGCTGAAGGAAAAAGGGGATGACCCTTATATTTTGTATCAGATTGGAAAAGCATATTTTTACGAACAGGCATATACTGGCGCCATTCCATATCTTGAGAAAGCTATGGCATGTAATCTCGATTTAAGTCTGAGCTATGTCCACAGCATCGTTATTACATATGGTTATTGTCTGATTTATACAAAACAATATCAAAGTGCATTAATGCTCGAGACAGTATTCGACGATTTTATGAACGACGCAGACTATATGTTTGTTCTGGGGCTAATTTATATGAACAACGCCCGCTTTGAGGATGCCATCAATGCATTCTTATGCGCTACGCAGATTCCGGAATGCACAGTCGAAGGAGTCAATTCATATTCCGCATATTATAATATCGGCGTTATCTTCGAATGTCTGGGGGACATGAAAAACGCCGTCACATATTACGAAAAAGCAGGAAACTATACGCCTGCACTTGAAGGCACAAAACGATGCACAGCCACAAAATAATCAAACACTATCATTCATATGATATGCGGCTTGCAGAGATTTTAAACACTGTGCTGTGTGAATAATCCAGGTGAAATCCAGCCCCATTTTAAGCATTATTCTGCAATGCTACAAACTGGTGCTTTACAATTACCAACTTTCATGTTATGGTTTCTTTGTCGTCGGGGATCACTGTTCTGACACAATGAGACGGCAATCTTTTATTTATCGTTTATCTTTAAATATATTTTTTCCCATTTTTACAACACTTTTATGTGCTCAATTTATTCTTACACAGGAGGATCTTTATGTTTCAAACCAATTTATTTTCTGATGTCGCTTCCGTAGAGCAATACATCGGGCAATACCCGATAGCAGATGCGCTTTATCAAGGTTTTAAACCGGAATGGAAAACCCTTGTTCAGGATTATTTTCTAAGTCAAAAACTGGCAGTCGCCTTTCCTGCAGAACGCATGTCCTGCTATTCAGCGGATTTGCTGTTACGCCAATATGAACAGGTTAAAAATCAGATGAAAAAGAAGTTTAGTTATTCCGCAATGAATAAGGTATACACCATCGTTATCTTTGAAAATACCAATGAGGAAAGTACCAGCGCTCCCGTATACCGTGCCTTCCATGCGTCAAATGTAAAAAATCGATATCTGCACCACGGAACAACTACCTTTGATACCGGACTAAATCTCGAATTTCTACAGGAATTCTACCTGATTTCACTTGACGTATTCCGCGAAGTTGGATATGCTAAAGAAGACAACGAGCTTACTGCCTGGCTGTCACTGCTTGCAACCAATACATATGAAGAAGCAGAACTTTTATGTCAAAAATATCCATGGATGGAAGAAATCTTCGAAGAGATTTCTGAATATGTTCATAATCCGGAGGAGGTGTTAGGTATGTTCTCACAGGCACTTAAAATGATGGATGATAATATGTACCAGTTTATGTCAGACCAGCATATCGAATTAGTAAAGAAGCAGAAGACTGAAATTCAGAACCAGCAGGCTGAAATTCAGAAATTATACCAGGTCACTGTACAGTTGGTAAAAAAACATGAAGGTTCCAAAGAAGATGCAACGGACGAATTAATCAAGAATTGCAATCTTTCTCCTGAATCAGCCGAAGATTTAGTTGAAAAATATTGGTAAATATTCAGAAAAAGCGCCAATTGGCGCTTTTTTGTTTCTCAATATATCTGCTATTCATCCTCCAAAATCAATTGAACAACTCTTTGAATACCCTTGCGCAAATCATGTGACAGCATAAGATTTCGCATTTCACTGCGGATTTGTGGCGTATCCACCACAAAGCAAAACGTTTTTTCAAGCGTCTCATCTGTTACATGCTTCCCCATTCCAAGATTCAAAAAACCATTGTGCATCTGCGCAAATGTATGCTTTGTCTCCCGCTCGTTCTGCGCCATAACAATAGCAGGAACACCCATGGAAGCAAGCTCATATACGGTTCTCCCCTGAGATGTAAATGCCAAATCCGCATCCGTCAGCGCATCGCTCACTCTCTTGATATCTCTTAATACCGTGATATTCTTATCCTTATCATCCGATAACGCATGCACCGAATTATCATATCCGGCTCCGAGTATAAATTGAAATTTCATATCCGGATAAACCGCATGCATCCGCTTTGCAAGCCGGTAAACACGAGCTGTAAAATCCGACGGATCACTACCGCCAAACAGAACAACAGCCTTCTTCACATCCACATGATATTCCGCCGGTTCCGCAATTAAAAACTCATCCTTTAAACACACATATTTCTCGCCGAAGTAGTAATGCTCTCCTTTAGAATCATCCTCATACAAAGCATTTATCGCTGCATCCGCCACATCAGCACCCGGTCCGATATCCTCCAGCGTCACAATTCTTCCTGCATAGTTTTTCAGCTTTAAAATATATTCCCGTTCCGTATTCAAACAATCATGCACAATCACATCCGGCTTCCACTCTTCTGCAATTCGGTAAAACTCCTCATCATTTGCTATAGCCTGAACGCGCATATGTGAATCTGACAGCTTTCGATACCCTTCCTGTCTGTCCCCTCGCGTCACAAACAATATCTCATGTCCGGTCAGATTATATGCAAGCGTCAAGCAGCGATAAATATGCCCCATGCCAAGCTCTCTGTACCCATCTACCCGAAAAAGAATCCGCTTTTTGGAAAGCTCCTGCTCACACACGATCCAGTCCGCATAACTGTCTATATCAATCGCTTCTTTCTCCGGCATCTCATAAACAGACGCACGAGCACCAATTCGATTATTTTCCGACATACATGCTCTTCTTGTAATCAAAAATGCCCCGGCTTCTAAGAAATTTGGCGGCAATTGCTGACGGTTCAGGCGCTTCTCATAATTCGGTACACACTCTCCGTTCCTTGTTGTCCACGACAAATGCGGCTTATTTACTGCGCTGATAAGGGTGTCATAATCACCTTCCAAAAATGACTTAACCGCGCCATTTAAAGTAGCGGTCGAAAGAAGCGGTGATGTCGCCTGCAAGGTAATCACCACATCATAGCGCTTCCCTGTCTCGCCCTCCATGCGAAGCATCGCATCATAGATGACCGGATCCAAGGTTACAGCATCCTGTGCAAGCTTACTGTCCCGGTTCATCGTCTTGACACCATACATGGCAGCAATGCTCAAAATCTCTTCATCATCAGATGACACAACAACATCATCAATATAAGAACATGCCAATGCATTTTGAATGGAATAATAGATGAGTGGTTTTCCATTCATTAATCGCACATTTTTTCTCGGAATACCCTTTGAACCGCCTCGCGCCGGAATCACTGCAAGAACCATAGTTTTTTCTCCTTCATTTTCATTTGTAATAATGCGTTGTAAATGATACACATTTTTTGCAGACACACTCCCGTTTTAAAAACACATAGCATAATCTTCTAATTGCGAAAACGCATATATATTGTTATAATTTTAGCAGATTTATGAATGAAGTACAACCTCATGGTGCAGACGCACGGAAAGGAATTTATAATGAGTAAAATTATCGAACGAGCACTAGCCGGTCAATTTGTTTTGATTGCAGAAATTGGTGTGAATTATTACGATATCGCTAAAAAAATGAATCTGTCGCTTATGGATGCTGCAAAGCTTATGATAAAGGAAGCAAAGGATGCAGGTATTCATGCTGTGAAATTTCAAAGTTATAAAGCCGGTACACTTGCCGCAAAGGCTTCTCCGTCCTATTGGGATACCTCGGAGGAACCGACAACATCTCAATATGAATTGTTTCAAAAATTTGATCGATTTGGGAAAGATGAATATCGGGAGCTAAAGAGATACTGTGACAGTCTGGATATTGAATTTCTGTCTACCGCATTTGACCTCGATTCCGCTGATTATCTGGATGAGCTGATGGATGTATACAAGATCTCCTCCTCCGATCTGAATAATCTTCCATTTGTCGAATATCAGGCAAAAAAAGAAAAGCCGATGCTGATATCCGTTGGCGCCTCCAACGCGGACGAGATCACGCGCACGCTGAAGCTCGTCAAGAGTGTAAATAAGCAGCCGATTGCACTCCTACACTGCGTCTTAGAATATCCGACCCCATATGCACATGCGAACTTGAATAAAATCATAACCTTAAAGAACACATATGCCACTGACACAAGTATATCGAACGATAACGCAGACAAAAATGAAGCTCCGATCTTAATCGGCTACTCTGACCATACAAAGCCGGATTCCTGTGCCGATGTCATCAAGACTGCATACAATCTCGGTGCCGTTATCGTAGAAAAACATTTCACCTTGGATAAAACACTAAAAGGAAACGACCACTATCATGCCATGGATCCGGATGACGCGCGCAAGATATTAAGCGGCATTGATTTTATCGACTCTCTGCGCGGCAGCTATGATTTAAAATGTCTCGACACAGAATCTGCCGCAAGGTCAAACGCCAGACGCTCCTTAGTTACAACCTGTGCCATTTCTGCCGGTACTACCATCACAAGGGATATGCTTACCTTCAAGCGTCCCGGCACCGGAATTCCGCCGGAAAAGATGGAGGAAATCATTGGCAAAACGATGCGTATCGATGTAGAGGAAGATACGATCTTGCAGGATTCTATGTTACTGTAATACGTTTGTAGCAATAATCCATTCGCAACCACAATATGTTCGCAACAAACAAAATAAGGCTGTCGTTTTCACTCGTGAAAACGACAGCCTTATTTTTAATTATAAATCAAACATCAGCATATATAACGGCAGTGTTATCTTATTTTCAGTCACACCAACATTTTGGGATGCCAGCTTATAACCATACTTACATCTTCCCGAATCTAACAACTGCTTCAGAGAATTCGCCTTCTTTCTCCCGGCTTTTACCTCGATTGGAACAATACCATCCTCATTCATGATTAAAAATTCTATTTCCATTGTGCTTTTTCCGTCTTTAAAAAAATAAAGCTTATCTATATTTTTCTTTATCAGCATATCAGCCGCCAACGCTTCATACAAACCTCCCTTGGCGGTTCCAAGCATAATATTTCTGCTTTTCTCCTCGATTGCTGCATCTTCGATCAGCGCCTTTTTTAATCCAAAATCAAAACCTGCCATTAATAACCCAATATCGGTCGGATACATCCTGAAATTATTTTCCTCCTTGTATGACTCCAACGGATATTCGATTCTCTTGACATTATAAACCGGCATCAACATATACGCATTTACAAGCCAATCCAAGCTACTGCCGAATTTCGGTGCCGTTCCTTTTGATTCCACCTGGCTATACTGAAACTTATGGTTTTCCTTTGTCAGCTGTGCCGGTATGGAACGATAACATTTTTCCGCCTTGATCTGTATATCGGGAGCTGCATAATGCGCAATATCCACGATATAGTCACGGTATAGTCTCCTTTGAACGCCATCGACCTCTTTTAGATTATTTGTTTCAATATAGGTATTTACAACCTCCGGCATGCCGCCAATAACCATATAACGTTGCAGATATTCCAGTAATTTTACATGCAGAGCCTGCGGCACTGTTGTCTTTTTATCAAAACACTCCTGTACCTTGTTAATCACATCTGCCGAAACTCCATTAGCCCATAAAAACTCCTCAAAATCCAAAGAATGCATATTGATATATTCTACATTCCCTACCGGATAAGAGCTTTCCTGCCGATAATTCATTCCAAGTCCCGAACCGGTTGCAATCACATCATACCGGCTATCCTGTGTCCAGAATTTCAAAGAAGTAACCGCCTGCGGACACTCCTGCACTTCGTCCAATAAAATCAACGTCCTCCCCGGTATCAGCTTTGCCCCTGTAATATAAAGAGACATATTGAGCAGTAACGCATCCACATCCAAACCACTTTCAAATATTGTTTTATATTCCGGATTCTCAATAAAATTCAATTCAATAAAAGAATCATAATATGTCTCTCCAAAGGCTCTGACACTATATGTCTTTCCTATCTGCCTTGCACCGCTTATGACCAGACTTTTCCGCTTGGACTTTTGTTTCCACTCTAAAAGCGTTCTCATCACCTTACGTTCTAACATACCATCATCTCCCTTCACGATCAGGTTCTTCTAATATTCTACCGAATTATATTACAACCGTCAATAAATAACTACCGAAAAAATCCACATATAGAGCAAAAAACTACCGAAAAATATTCAAAATTTGATATTTTTCAGTAGTTTTTGTTATTATTTTATTGTTACTTCTCTATCTGCTCAGAAAAATACTGTCCGATTTTTGCAATAAAACCAAGTGCTTCCTGTTTCATTTCTTCCGGAAATGACGATAAAACCGGTGCCGTCTCGAAGCTTAATACGCCCTGATACTGAATCTTCACAAGACCTCGTATAAAGCCGTCCCAATCGGTTGTAGTATGATTCTCCCTTGTCTTCGTAAAGGTAAATGGAATTTGATGAAGATCGGCTGCCCCGTCATTGTCATGGATATGAAGAACCTTCAGCCGATTCCCAAGCGTTGTAAGAAACTGTTCAAAATCAAGACCGACAAGATTGGCATGTCCGGTATCAAAGCAAAATCCTAACACCTCTGCCTTGTATCGGTCATTCATCCGGTCAATTCGCTCCGCTGCCTTCCTCGCATCGCAGCAAGGACCTTCCACAAGGTGTCCTGCGATTCCGGTATACAGATTTTCGATGCAGATTGTGATACCCATCTCCTTCGCCATAGGCGCGATTTTATCAAGGAAATGTTCCGTATATTCCCACTCTGCATCCTCCGTTCCAAGAAACCGGGCAAGCTTAAACCCATGCACGACTATATTTTTGCATCCGAAAAAATGACAAAGCTCCATACTTTTCGGCGCAACCTCTTGCACAAGAAAATCATTGATTTCCTTTTTGCCATCCGGAATATAAATCGGGTATGGCATATGCATCTGATTGATCGTAATGCCTGCCGCCCTTGCACCCTCCTTATGCGGAGTAAAGAAATGCTCCAATTCCTGTATTGACTGCCGAAAAAACGGATTCGTCTTTCCCGCATACAAATCCGTATTCAGCAGATAACTATTCAAGCTGAAATCCGCACAGGAAAAACCAGCCTTTTTCAGAATCTGAAACCCAAGCTCCGGCTGTCTGTCATCTATGATATTTTTACTTTGCACACCAATTTTATGCATTATTTTCTTCCGTTCCCTTCCAATCTGTCAAAATGAAATGTCGGCATATACTCATCATTAAAATATTCGATCGGATTTTCCACGCCCATATCCCGAAGCTGTCGCTCGATTTCCCGGTAATAAATATTGCAGATAAAAATTGCCGTATCCTTTGGAAGCGCCTTTATGGCTTCCGGATTTCGAACCGTAAGCCCGCAAAATTCCGTATCCCAAAGCCGACTGTTATTGTCACAGGTAAAAAGCGGCGGATAGATTTTACCGTAGCACTTCATATAATTCCGGCACATATTTCCTGCACCGAACAACACACGAGACGGATATTTCCGAAGCAGCAGCTCTATCTCAATCTGCCATCTGAAATAATCCGCTACCGCCTTTGCATATCCTAACAGTGTCGGTCGAAGCAACGGGGATGCCGCTGCCGCCGTATCTTCCAGATTCAAAATCATCATTCCATCAAAAGAAATGCTCCGTAATCCCCGGAAGAAATTCAGCCAGTCCGTCCGTGAACCGCCCTGATTTGCCGCGGTAAACGGAAGCAGGGCATTATCCTGATTGCCATCACAATCCCGCGCAATGACTGCTTTCAGACGACTACCAAGTATACAGATAAAATCATACATATTCTGCCCGCACAGATTACAGACTCCCACATCCATACAAAATCCGAATCGCTCTTCTCCTGCCTCCTGATTCAAAGCGTCCACCCACTGCGCCGCTTCCTGTCCATCGGAGCAGATGCCGCGAATCAGGTGTCCTCCGATGCTTCTGCACTGATTTTTCAGAAGAATGCGGACATTGTTTTGTCTTGCCACATCTAAAAATGACAGATAATATTCCTTATTTGCTGCCCATATATCATCCCCTGTGATTCCGGCAAAAAGCGGCTCGACAATCATACATGTACACCCTGCCTTGCCACATGCTTTTATAGTTTCTATCGTCAAGGCACGAATCTTGTCATTCAAATCCGTGTGCCTAGTATTTACATCCAGACATGGTGCGATTGCCACAGGAACATCAAGCTCCTGCTTTTTCACATTCTCAAGCATCCGTTCTAACCGCTCATACAGCTTTTCCGGATTCTCGATTACAACCGTGTCATGGTTTCTCTTATAATTGCTCTTACCTACGCGTTCCAATATGGTACTATTTGCGCAAAGCGAGGTATCAAGCACAAGCTTATAAAAGCCTGCCTGTCGGATATCCATAACGCCCTGCGCAGGACGATCTATATCCACGATGCCTAACGGCGAGCATATGATTTCCATATAATTCCTCACTTTCTACTTATTCGTTTAATTTTTTTCGAATCTCCGTAGAGCTTGTCTCTCTCGTATAATCAAAAAAAACCAAATCCGCACCATGCTTGTTCAAATATTCCTTATTCGCAAGCCAATTTCCTTCATCTCCATGATCATCTCC